>JAEUKL010000219.1 GCA_016793005.1 Rhodospirillaceae bacterium
AAAGCGGTTTGTTTTTGCCCGCGCCGCGCTGGATGCTTTAAACGCTCGCCCCGTCGATGACGCGCGGTTATCAGCGATGCATCGCATCATGAGCAAGTTGGGGCACGCCTTGATCTGGCCGGTTGTGGTGGCGGGGCCAAAGGAATTGCGCATGGTTGTTTGGGCCACGACAGATGAGCAAACCTCGTTGACATTAGAGCGTTATGGCACGGGGTTTGACGTACCCATGCTGGAAAGCGCGTCGGGACATCTGTACTTGGCGCATCTCCCAGCCCGCGAGCAAGCGGTACTCATCAAAAGATATGCCGCATCGGGGGAACCGAACGGGGATTTGGCGCGTGATACCGCGCAAATATCGGCACTACTGCGTAACTGCAAGCGTAATGGCTACGCGATGACAACGCATGAACCATTGTCGCGACGCGCCAAGCGTGTGGCGCAACGCCTGTCGGATGCAGCTCTTGGCCGTACAACTTCGCTAGCGGTGCCGATTTTGCACAATGGTGTCGCCATCGCCTGTATTGCGGTTCGCTATTTTGAAAGCGCGATGCCGCGGGCCAAGGCGGTTCAACGTTATGTTCCGCAGCTGAAAGCGGCCGCCGCAGAAATTGCGGCGGCTTGGCAAGACGATCACAACGCTGGTTAGCTGAGGTCGCGCGGATTGCTTATGGCTTTGGCTGTGTCCACTTCGGATCGGGGATAAACGCATCCGATACGATCACATCGATCTTGCCATTGCCGACGCGCAGCGGGATGGCCTTTTGGTATTCCGGCGAGAAATAGAAGTCGCGTGCGGCTTTGAGGTTGGGGAACTCAAACACGCGAATGGAGCCGGGGAAGGGGCCGCCTTCAAGGACTTCGGTTTTGCCCTCTTCCGTCGCAAAGAGCAGCTTTCCGCCCGACCGCAAAAGTAACGGCACAGCCGCACCCGCGTAGGCGCTCATTTTTGCGGGATCAACCCCGTTTCCAATCACAACCATGTATCCAGGACGAGCCGCCACAGAGGGTTGTGCGGTTTGCGCATGAGCTGCGGGCGCAAGGGTCGACGCAACGAGAGACAATGCGACCAGGACGGGGTTAAACTTCGCGATCATCGAAATGCTCCATATTTTATAGCTTGCAAAGCGGGGCCATCGGACACAGCCTTCGTAGGCTTAACGGCGTATGGAAAGAGGCTGCGCCATAGGTGTACGATATGTGAACATGTTTGACACTTAAACTGTGGCCAAGCCAACCCGCCGTTTAAGGCAGAAACCACTGAGATTCTGGGGGATAGGATGACGCAAGACGTTTCGTTCTCACGTGCTTGGATTTCACGTTTTTCGATCTCACTTACAGGGTGGGCCATGCTGGCGCTTCTTGTGTGCGCGGCATCTGGGAAAGTGCAAGCCCAGGATAAACACGAATACACGGACCTGTTTTTGACGAATAAACAAGGCGACCTCTGCACGATGTGCGAGGCCGACGTTTCATGCGCGCCGGCGCTCGTGGCGACCGAGAGCCAGGTTGAAGGCACCGAGCCGCCCAAACCAGAGCCTACAGTTCTGCATTTTTATAAGCGCGGCTTCTTGGGGCAAATGTCGACGGTGCTGGATTACTTTCCGCCCACACGCAAATTCGGCCTCTATCATTCACGCGACGTTGATGTGAAGGCGCCCGGTGATGCGGTGCCGCAACGCATGTCGGCCAAGCTGGATCTTGCCAACAAGCGGATCGACGTCACCAACGCGGCTGGCCAGGCTGTGTTCTGGATTGATCGCAACACCGGGGCCTGGAACGGCCCGGATAACGCGGCGCGCGGCCAGTGCGTCGTCAACAAAATGTAATCATCACACAGAGAGCTTAAGTATGACCGCCATTCTGCCGTTGCGCGAAATTTGGGGCTGGGCTGCATTCAAGGCCCGTCCACTGGCCTATATCGGGCGCGTCCTGGTGATGTTCCTGCGGTACTTCAACGGTCTGTTTTATTTTGCCGCTGGCGTGAACAAACTGATCCAGGGGTGGCTCTGGTCCGACAAGTTGAAGCAGGTCTTCACACAGCGCGTAACCGAACTGCCCCCGGACTCGTTTGCGGCGGCATTTCTGCAAAACTTTGCGATCCCGCTTTATATTCCCACGGCTTACGTCGTCACCATCATGGAATTGGTGTCGGGGCTGGCGTTGCTGATCGGCCTGGGCACACGGTGGGGGGCGGCTTTGTCGGTCGTCATCAATCTGCTCTTTGGGTTGGGCGGCTATTACGATGCTTCGCTGATCGCGCTGACGGCGCTTCTGTTGCCGATCATTCTGACACCGTCGGGTTTATGGGTTGGAGTGGATCGCAAGTATCACGCGCTTTACCCCAATGCGATC
>JAEUKL010000256.1 GCA_016793005.1 Rhodospirillaceae bacterium
CGTGCATCTTGGTAGCAGGCGTACGTCAGCGCATCCAAACCACGGGCGATGAAGGGATCGTACAGCGTGCCGACAGGCAGCAGGCGCGTATCAAACAAATCCGCCGACAGGCCAAGCGCGCCCAGCAGCAAGAACAAGTTATTTTCCGCAATGCCCAGTTCGATGTGCTGGCCTTTGGGATCCTGCGCCCACTTCTGCGGCGAGGGCACGTGCATTTGCCGGAAAATATCTTCGCGGCGCTTGGTGTGGAACGGGCTGCGCTGGTTCACCCAACCACCCAGGTTGGTCGACACCGTGACGTCGGGGGATGTGGTGACAATACGGCTGGCAAGGGCCGTGTCGCTTTTGCCCAGTTCGTTCATGATCTTGCCGAAGATCTCCTGCGTCGACATGCGCTCGCCTTTGGGCGGGGCCAAGTCATGCACGGCAATGGTGGCGGCGCGGGCGTGTTTCTGTTCGCGTGTGATTCGCTGCTTGAAGGGCACGGTGTCCAGGAATGCGCGCAAGTCTTTTTCTTGTGTTTCAAGCCCTGCGTAGGGTTCCCATTCGTGGCCTTCGGTGATGCCCATGCTGTCGCGGAACCTCGCGATCTGGTCATCGTTCATGATGCCGGCGTGGTTGTCCTTATGGCCTGCCAAGGGCAAGCCGGAGCCTTTGATGGTGTAGGCGATGAAGCAGGTGGGCGTGTCGGATTTCGCCGCTTCATTGAACGCGCGGATGATCGCTTCCATGTCATGACCGCCCAGGTTGGTCATGAGCGTGTGAAGTTGCGCATCATCGTGCGACTTCAAAAGCTGATCGATGCCGGGCGCATCTTTCAGGTCACGCGCCAAATGCTCACGCCAGGCGGCACCGCCTTGGAAGGTCAGCGCTGAGTAAAGCTGGTTGGGGCAATCATCGATCCAGGCTTTCAGTGAAGGACCAACCGCCGTTTTGAAAACAGCTTCCAGCTTCAAGCCGTACTTCAGCAGCACCACGTTCCAGTCGACGGTTTCAAAAAAGCCGGTGATGCGTTTGAACAGCTGATCGTTGACGACACCATCTAAACTTTGGCGGTTGTAGTCGACGATCCACCACACATTTTTCACTTCGTGCTTCCAGCCTTCCAGAAGCGCTTCGTAAATATTGCCTTCGTCCAGCTCGGCGTCGCCCAACAGCGCGATCATGCGGCCTTTGGGTGTGTTGGCGGGCACCAAGTCATGCGCATGCAGGTAGTCCTGCACCAATGCGGCAAACAACGTTTCCGCGACACCAAGGCCCACCGAGCCCGTGGAGAAATCCACGTCGGCTTTGTCCTTTGTTTTCGACGGATAGGGCTGCACGCCGCCGAAGGCGCGGAAGTTCTGCATGCGTTCGAGATTCTGGTTGCCCAGCAAATACTGAATGGCGTGGAACACCGGCCCTGCGTGCGGCTTCACGGCCACGCGGTCCTGCGGGCGCAAGGTGTGCAGATAAAGTGCGGTCAGCACCGAGGCCATGGAGGCGCTGGAGGCCTGATGGCCGCCGACTTTAATGCCGTCGTCGTTGTCGCGGATGTTGTTGGCGTGGTGGATCATCCATGTGGCCAGCCACAGGATTTTCCGCTCCAGCGTTTTTAAGTGCGCAACTTGCGTGGCTTCGATCACGACGGCTTTCTCCCCGACCTTACAGGCCAGAGGTTAAGCGCTGGCGGCATGGCATGTCCTTGTTATTCCTTGCGTTTATCTTTTCTCATGGGCAATATTTCATATAAATAAATATAAAAATTGGTGACTTATGCCAAAAATTGACATCGACGAAACCGACCTGCGTCTGTTGAAAACCGTGCAGGAAGACGCGCGCCTCAGCAACGTCGAACTGGCCGAGCGCATTGGCCTGTCGCCCTCGCCGTGTTTGCGCCGCCTCCGCCGTTTAGAGGACGAGGGCATCATCAAAGGTTACATGACGCTGCTTGATCAGAAAGCTGTCGGGCTTCCGGTCAATGTCTTCATTTCCGTCACACTGAAAGAACAGTCGGAACACGCACTGGATGATTTTGAAGGCCGCATCCGTCACCTGCCGCAAGTGATGGAATGCTACCTGATGACCGGAACAGCAGACTATTTGCTGCGCGTCGTCACCGCCGACCTCGCCGCTTACGAAGCGTTCTTAAAAGAACACCTGACGCGCATTCCCGTCATCGCCAGCATCCAGTCCAGCTTTGCACTCAAGCAAGTCAGTTTCCGCACCGCACTCCCGCTCCCCGCCTGAGCTTGCTCTTTACGCAGACGTGAAGTGCGGTCACGATCCCAAGCTATAGCCTGTGAAAAGTTTATAGCCTGCAAGAGGCCGCGTTATGAGTAAGTCGTCTGCGTTCGCTACATTGCCCGGCGCCCTGCCCGGGCTGATGATGGATCGCCCGCTGCTGGTCACACCATTGCTGGAGTTTGCCGCGCAGTATCACGGCGATACCGAAATTATCAGCCGCAGTGTTGAGGGGCCGATCCACCGCATCACTTACGCAGGCTTATGGACGCGCACGCAAAAACTGGCCCATACGCTGGTCGCGCTCGGCATCAAGCCCGGTGACCGCGTGGCCACGCTGGCGTGGAATCACTGGCGGCATATTGAATTGTATTTCGCGGTGGCCGGCATCGGCGCCATTTGCCATACCATCAACCCGCGCCTGTCCGGCGATCAGATGAAGTACATCATCGATCATGCCGAAGATAAGCTGCTGTTTTTCGATCTGACATTTGCCGATGCGGTTGCCGCCAACTGCAAGGGAAGCCCCAGTTTAAAGGCACGGATTGCCCTTAGCGATGCGGCGCACAAGCCCGCAAATCCGGTGCTGGCTGACGTCCTGATGTACGAAGATCTGTTGGCCGCACAGCCCGATCTTTATGACTTCCCCGAGTTCGACGAGAATACCGCTGCGTCACTGTGCTACACGTCGGGCACGACAGGACATCCAAAAGGCGTGCTGTACAGCCACCGCGCTCTCACTTTGCACTCCTACGCTGTGTGTACGACAGCCACCATGGGCCTGTCGGTGCACGACCGCGCGCTGCCGGTGGTACCGATGTTTCACGTGAATGCCTGGGGCTTGCCCTACGCCGCCCCCATGAGCGGCTGCTCGCTGGTGATGCCGGGGGCGAAGTTGGACGGCCCCAGCCTGTTCGACCTGATGGACACGGAAAATGTGACCTGCTCGCAAGGTGTGCCGACGGTGTGGATGGGGCTGCTGGCCGCCATGCGCGACAAAGGCCGCAAGCCAAAGGCCCTGACGCGCGTTCTCGTCGGCGGGGCGGCCGTGTCGGAAATGCTGATTGATGCGTTTGAAAAAGAATTCGGCGTTGAAGTGAACCACGCCTGGGGCATGACCGAGATGACGCCCCTGGGTGTCGTCAACACACTTAAACCGCGCTTCCTGAAACAGACCCGCGCAGAGCAGATGCCGCAGAAGCTAAAACAGGGCCGCGCGATTTTCGGCGTTGATCTACGCATCGTCGACGAAGACGGCAAGGCCTTACCGCACGACGGCAAGAGTGCGGGGCACTTGCAGGTGCGTGGGCCTTGGATTGTGAAGCAGTATCTCAAAGGCGGCGAATCACCGCTGACGGCTGACGGCTGGTTTGATACCGGCGATATCGCAACCCTGGACCCCGACGGCTACATGCAGATCACCGACCGCGCGAAGGACGTGATCAAGTCCGGCGGCGAGTGGATCAGTTCCGTGGATTTGGAAAACGCAGCCCTGGGGCACCCCAAGATTGCGCAAGCGGCCGTGATCGGTATGCCCCATGAAAAGTGGCTTGAGCGGCCATTACTGATCTGCGTGGCTAACGGCCCCGACAAGCCCACTCTGGACGAGGTCAACGAATACCTGGTCAGCAAGGTCCCCAAATGGTGGCTGCCTGATGCGATTGCCTTTGTAGAGGCGATTCCCCTTGGGGCCACGGGGAAAATCCAAAAAACCAAGCTGCGCGAGCAGTTCAAGGACTTTGCTTTTAAAAGTACGCCCTGATCAGGGCTTGGGCGGGCCCTTTAGGCGAAGTCTACATAGTGGGCTAAGATTGATTTTTCTGCATTTTTCCCGCTTTGGGGCCGCATGTTCCCTTTGCGTATCATTAACAATTTGCTACGACACTCCCCAATCTTCAGGGATGGGGATACGTCGACGGGATGAATAACGCCCGCATAAAATTTGAAGTTCAGTTGTTCAGCAAGAACAAGTGGCACATCAAGGATGTGCTGCAGTCGGAGGAATCCGCCAAACGCAAGGCGGATGAATATCTGTCTCTGAAGGACACTGAAGGCGTGCGAATCATTAAGGAATCGCACTTCGGCAGCGACAACGTTCGCGAAAGCGAAATCTTCAAACAGATGAAAGAGGTCGAGAAGCAGGAGGACTTTACCGTCACCCCTGTGGATGAGGCCCCGCTCTGCGACCAAGTCTCGGAATATTATGAAACCCAGGCGCGCACCACCATGTCGCGACTGTTCTCGAAGTATCTCGAAAAAAACGAGATTACGCCCTTCGAGATGCTGCACAGCCACAAGAATCTGAAACGCGCACTCAGCCTGGACAACATGATCCCGTCGGCGGTGGACAAGATCGCCTCGCTGCACGCGCGCGCCACCAACACCGATAGCCGCAAGCGCAAAGACATTATCTACGCCGCCGTCGACAAGATTGCCGCGCGTGCGCGCGAGATCGACAACAAGCCGCTGCCCGAATTTAAAAAGGGCGGCTCGCTGGATGAACTGCTCGCCCAAGTCGACGCAAAGACAGCCGACGCTGAAGAGCGCCGCTATTTGTCGTCTGTGGCTTTTGCCCGTGCTTCGACGCAATGGACCGGCTGGCTCGGCAAGATGGCCGAAATCCTGCCCATGGCGAAAACGCTGAAGGATCAGCGCGGCAAGGACATGGTCGACGAAATGCTGTCGGACATTCTGATCGCCAAGACCGTGATTAAAGACGTGATCGGTGTGTCCAAGCACATGGGCGATGCGGTCATGCGCATGTTGGATTTGATGGATGGCAAGTGCCAGCCCACCAAGTTCGCCATGGAAGAACTGGTGGATCTGTTGAATATTTTGTTCGCTGGCAATGCGCTGCCGCGCTCGAAGAAAATCCTGTTCGACCGTATTGAGCGCGATTTGCGCGGGCCGACGCGCCTGACCAACAGCGAAGAGCAGCAGGCTGATAAAGATATTTTCCTGCAAATTCTGAACCGCGTGGTTACCGACCAGGGCGTCATCGGCGGCCGCAGCATGGCCTTTGGGCTGACAGATCGCTGGGCGCGCCTGATCAACGTCGGGGGCGGCGCCGGGCGCAAGAAAGCTGTGGAAGAGATCCGCGATAAGCTGTCATCGACCACGCGCAAGTTCGTCTACCTGATCGAAATGTACGACCCCGAAGGCGACCCGACGCTGACGGATGCGATCATCACGCAGCTGAAAACCTTCGCAGGCCAGCTGAACACCGTGCAAAGCATCGCACCTGAAGCCAAGACGCAAAAGGCGCGGTTGCAGGAAGCGGCGCAAGTTCAGCGCATCGTTCTGGATTCGAAACTTGGCGAGCCCTTAAAGGGTGCGCTGGCCAACAAGTTCGACGTCGTCGTGTCGGAATATATCATCACCAACAAAGTCATCGAGCGCATTGATGACAAATCACTGCCCTTCCGCGAGCGCGCCAAGCGCCTGGTGATGTTCTGTACCGGCGGCGTGTTGACCGAAGGCAAGGCCACGTCCATCGCGCGTGACAGCGTGGTGGGCTACTTGAAACGCAAGGATTTCGTGAGCGAATACACCGCCGACATTCCTGATCCCGTGGAAAAGGAAAAAGCGGTACGCGAATTCTATGCCCTGCTGGCCAAGACAGGCTTCAGCGTCAGCTAAGTGTTGCCCAAAAAAATTCAGAGCGAGAAACTCGTGAACGTGCCGTTCATGAGATGGCTTTGCAGCGCGCCCTGCAGATCGAAGCCTTCATCAGTGGCCAGGGCGGCACTTGCCGCTGCCTCTAAATTCTCGCCTTTCGCGCAGGCCTTAACGAACACCGCATCGGCAGCATCTATCTCGCGCACGGTGACCTGATATTGGGCCCGCGTTATCAGTGCACTTTCAGCAACGGACATGTCGACCGCAGGAATGTCGCCGTCACCCAACTGGTGTACCGCCCAAATACGATGAACGGGAAACATGGACTGCATCAGGCGCGTTGCCGGATGCAGTTGAAGTTTCAGGGCGGACACAGACTGAGCGGGCACGCCAGCCAAGGCTTGCGGATCAAGCGCCAATGCGTCAGCCGCAAAGTAAGCTTCACCGCGCAGCCATTCCAAGCGCGCCACATCGGATAAGTAGGGCAATGTCTTCGTCTCGGCATGGCCCGAAATGAAATCCGGGAAGCCAGCGCCATACACCGAGAGATGCGGCACATCGGGCAGATGCTTCACGGCAAAGTCGCGCGCCAGCGCAAAGAAGAAACGTTCGCCGACAATGCGCTGTACCACAGGAAAGGCCGCAGACAGCACATCCACCAGGCTTTTCTGGACATTGTTGCGATAGATCGCCAAGCGCCGCGGCGTTGTGACCAGTGCTGCCGCGTCATCTGTGGGGCCGGCGACCGTATTGCGAAAGGTACGCTGCAGATCAAGGAGCATGCGCTACTCCTTGCATCGCGCGATCCATTAAAACCTGGGCGCGCGCCGCTTCTTTTTGCAGTTCTTCAAATGCGGGGACATCCAAGTCCCACTCCATCAACGTCGGCTTCACGCCGACATGGCGCAAAGTTTCGGCATACAGCGCCCACACCGGATCGCAGACATACGTACTGTGCGTATCGATCAGGACTTGATCGTCGCCCTCGCCATCGACCGAGTGCCCGGCCAAGTGAATCTCGCCCACCGCTGCGACGGGAATGTTGGCAAGGTATGTGGCCGCATCAAGACCATTGTTCGTCGCACTGACGTAGATGTTGTTCACATCCAGCAAAAGCCCGCAGCCCGACATGTCGACAAGACGGGACAGGAACTCCCACTCGGGGCCGGTGCTGGCGGTGAACTGCACATAGGACGACGGATTCTCGACCAACAGTTTGCGGCCAAAAACGTCTTGCGCATGCTTCACGTTGTCCGCGACAACGCGCAATGTTTCTTCAGTGTAGGGCAGCGGCAACAGATCGTTGAGATACGCCCCATCAACAACCGACCACGACAGGTGTTCGGAGATGAGGCCAGGCTTCACACGATTGAAAAGGTGCGCGAGGCGCTTGAGATGCGCTGCATCCAAACCTTGCGCCGAGCCTAATGACAACCCCACGCCATGGCAGCTGAGCGGGTAACGCACAGCAACCTCATCCAGCATTGCCAGCCGGGGCCCGCCGGCATTCAGAAAATTCTCACTGTGCAGTTCAAGCCAGGCCGCGCGCAGCGGCGCATCGTCAGCATCGGACGCCAAGAGTGGCATGTGCTGAAGACGAAGCCCGACTCCCGCAGCAACGGGAATCGGGCTTGATGACGAAAGGTTGGCCGGCGCGTCTTGAAGCATCGCCGTAATACTTTGAATGAAGGTGTTGCGGATTAACCGCCCTTCTTGTCCCCAACTTTGCCGGTGCCGGCAAAGGCTTTGGTTTGGCCGCCCATTTTTTCGCAAGTGCCGGCTTCCACCATTTTCCATTCCTGGCCGTCATAGTCGGCTTTGGCTTGGCCCGAGCAGCTGTGCGACCCATTGGCCGAGGCGCAGGCGTTTTCACCGGCTTTCGACACGCCAAAGCATTTTTCTTTTTTCTCTTGCGCAAACGCGGGCGCAGTCAGTGCGGTGGCCGCTACAGCACCGGCGACGGCGGCAGCAAGGATTTTGAAATTCACGACAGACATTAAGACCTCCTCCTTATTTTAAACGCGCTCTGTTTTACCAGAGCCGCCGCGACCTGCCCATCACACCTGTGCGCTTGACGGGGAAAATATTTTTCAGCCGCGCCGCAACGACGGCGTCATGAATATGACATTACCGATCAAAGCCGCTTTAGGGCTGGCTGGTTTTGCGACCCGTTGCTTTGGGCCGCGGCGTTGAAACCGCCAATGCGCTAAAACCCTCGAAGGGTTGTAACTGCCCACCCAAGGTCAGACATGTCCCAGAGGGCACCCACTTCCAGTCTTCACCGCGGAAATCGGCGCTGGAGCACCCGCCACAGGTGTGGCTGCCGCTTAAAGCCTGGCAGCCGTTCT
>JAEUKL010000293.1 GCA_016793005.1 Rhodospirillaceae bacterium
TTGCCGCGCACGGCTGCGCGCACTTCGGCCACGTCTTCCGGGCGCTGTACGAACGAGAGGGCCACCCAATCCACACCCTGACTGAGCCCGAATTGCAGGTCGGCCTTGTCTTTATCCGTCATCGCAGGGATCGGCAGCGTCACGTCGGGGACGTTGACACCTTTACGGTTGGAAATGCCGCCCGCGATGATCGCTTCGGTGATTGCGTAATCAGGCCCGCACTCTTTCACTTTCAAGCGCAGGTGGCCGTCATCGACCAGTAGCGTCGAGCCGACTTTAAGCGCTGCGAAAATTTCCGGGTGCGGCAGGCACACGCGCTTGTCGTCGCCGGGTGTGGGATCAAGGTCAAGCCGGAACAGCGCGCCTGGCTTAATGATCGCTTTGTCGCCGACAAATGTGCCGACGCGCAGTTTAGGTCCTTGCAGGTCCATCAGGATGGTGATGGGGCGGCCGACTTTCGTTTCGATGGCGCGAATGGTCGCGATATTTTTGGCGTGGTCGTCGTGACTGCCGTGGCTGAAGTTGAGGCGGAAAATATCGGCGCCTGCATCAAACAGTTCCTCGATCGTTTCGGCATCTTTGCTGGCAGGGCCCAATGTCGCGATGATTTTCGCGCGGCGGCCACGGTATTTCGATGAATCGGTTTCGTCTAACATGATAAACACCCCACGCCATAAGACTACGCGTTGGTAACGGCGCTGGCTAGTTCAGGAATGGGCTTGACGCCTAATCTTCAAGACGTTTGCTTTAGGTGGTCTTGGGCGTGCCGCGCCGGGCGAGGTCTAGCCCGATCAAAATCGCAACGCCGCCCAGGCCTTGCCACACGCTTAAGGGCTCGTTGAACAGCATCCACGCAATCAATGCGGCGAGCGCTGGTTGCAGCAACAGCACCATGGCGCCGAATCCTGCGGGCACGTGCGCCAGTGCGGCTGCGATTAATGTTTGCCCTAAAATTTGCGTCACGGCCGCCAGGCCAATCGCCACCATCCAGCCGCGCGTGGTGTCAGGCCACACATTGCCTTCCCACGCTAAAGCCAAGCCATACAGTAGAACTGTCGCCGCCAATCCGCCCCAGGCCATGGCCGCGGCCGTGGGTACGCGCTTGCGCACACGTGCGATGGTCAGGATGTATCCGGCATAGAACCACGCCGCGCAAAGGCCCAAAGCATCACCGCCGAGTGTTCTCAGCGAGACATTCAGGCTTTCGCCCATCAGCACCGCAACGCCGAACAGCGCAACCAGAAGGCCCAGCAAAAAGAGGCGCGAGACTTTCTCGCGGAACAGCAGCCACGCACCGGAAATCACAAAAACCGGTGCAAGATTGGCGAGCACCGTTGAGTTGGCCACCGACGTTAAGTGGATCGACCAATGCCACACACAAAGATCTCCGGCGAAAAACGCTCCGGCCAGGAAAAGATACACAAGATCGCGTTTGCCTTGGGCATTGTCCAAAGGCAGGCGTTGCGCGGGCTTGAACAGCATCCAGCCGAAAAAGAACGGCAGGGGCAAGAGCATGCGGTTTACGCCCGTAGCGATGGGGCCCACTTCGCTTAACCGCACAAAAATCGGCGACAGCGCCAACGCCATGGTGCCGCACACCAGAATAGGCAGCGCCCAACGCTCCGCCCAGGAGCGATGATCGATGGCGGGCGGTGGATTAGCGTTCATCCGGGTTTCCTGACATGACCCGCCTTGTTTCCCATGCTAAGGCACTTAGATCAATGTATTGAGATCAATGCACAGCGCATCATTAAGACAACTGCGATTTTCCGACTGATGAGTGTTCCTGTTTTATTGCCAGGTGAACCTGAGCCCGTTGAACTGATCCGTGGGCAGCGCGCATCGCGTCTGCTGATCCACGCCGACCATGGCGGCAATACCGTGCCGCGGAACCTGAACCACTTGGGCATCGGTGCCGATACCTTAAGCCGCCACGTCGGCTGGGACATTGGCGCGGCCGCCGTGTCGCGGCATCTGGCCATGCGTATGGATGCGACGGCGGTCATCGCACGTTATTCGCGGCTGATCATCGATGTGAACCGCGCCCTGGGCGACCCTGAGGCCATTCCGCAAACCAGCGATGGGTTTGCCATTCCAGCCAACGTCAACATGACGGCGGAACAACAGGCTGATCGCGTTCGCACATTATACTGGCCGTACCACCAGAGCATCGACTGGGAGTTGGGGTTGATCCGCGAGGCTGGGCATTTGCCTGCCGTGTTGTCGGTTCACAGTTTTACGCCGGCCCTGATGTCGCGCGACCGCGTGAAGCCGCGCCCCTGGCATTGTGGGGTGATGTTCAGCCGCGATACCCGCTTTGGTGATCATCTGATTGCTGAAATGCGAAAAGTGCCGGGCATGATCGTGGGCGAGAACGAGCCTTATTCGGGCATCACCCATGGCTACTGTGCGAAGGTGCATGGGTTGTCGCAAAGCGTGCCCCATGCGCAAATTGAAATCCGGCAGGATTTGATCTGCACGGAGGCCGGACAGCGGTGGTGGGCGGACTACCTCGCGACTATTATTCCGGTCATCTTAAATAAAGACGATATGAACGAGCTGCGCCATTACTAAGGGGCAACACCATGGATGAATTGACGCGATTGAAAATCGAAGCCGCTGCCTTTCGCGGTTTGGTGCAGCATCTGCAAAAGCGCAGCGATGTGCAGAACATCGATATCATGAACACGGCGGGCTTTTGCCGGAACTGCCTGGCCAAGTGGTACAAGGCGGCGTCCGAGCACTATGGCAGTGCGGTCAGCTACGAGCAGGCGCAGGAGATTGTGTACGGTATACCGCTGAAGGACTGGAAAGCGAAGAACCAGAAGCCCGCTACGCCCGAGCAGGAAAAGAAGTTCGAGGACACCAAGCCGCTGCATGCCGTGATTTCGGTGGTGGACTAATGCGCGCCATTTCATTCGTCGCAGCGTTGTTGTGGGCGTCATCGGCGTTCGCGCAATCGCAGTTGGCCGATATTCCCTACTGGAAACTGATGCAGGGCTGGTGGCGCGCCGACAATACCTACATGGATGGTAAGCTCGATTACAATATCCGCGCCTATAACAGTTTGATCCAGGTTGAACTGAAGGGCCGTACGTACACCGAGACCGAATACAAGTTTTATCCGGCCAGCAAACTTGCCACCGGGTACGGCAAGGGGGTGTTGAAAGAGGGCGAGGGGATTGAAACCATTACCGTGATCAAAGGCGAGATGGCGGACAATGCGGGCACAGTCAGCTTGACCGAAGCCTTGCCGCGCGGGCCGGCCAGTAAAGAGAAGAACGAGATTAAGGTGCTGAGTGCCGATACGGGTGTTCGCGTAACGCCGAACGAGGCCACCAAAGTCGACACCTACCGGATGTTCATTTTCGCACCTACGCCGGACAAGCGTTATCGCTCGAATTTCGGGATCGTCAGCGACAAGACGGGGGCCGGGGCGGCCAACGCAGCGCCGGATGCCAAGTTTGGTGATTTGCGCGGCTTCTCGCTGTTCCGCGAGGATCGCATTGCGCCCAGTGAGTTTGAGGCCTGGCGGACGAAATATCGTGCCCAGAACAATGTGAAAGCGATTGTTGAGATTGGGCCCGACGGTGCGCCGGTTGTTCGTAGGCTGGATTAAAACGCCTGATTTACCCCCAACTTTTTACGTTATCCACAGGCCAGGAGGCTTGGCGGGGTGGGCGGTTTCTCTTACGTTCGCGCCTCTTCATCAAAGGGTTTTTGACCATGCCGGACGGTAGCAACGCCGATCAACAGGTTTCTGCGCAACGCTTGAAGCAGTTCATAACGCGCATCGAAAAACTGGAAGAAGAGAAGAAGGCCATGGCCGCGGATATCCGCGAGGTCTATTCCGAAGCAAAAAGTGCGGGCTTCGACACCAAGATCATGCGTCAGGTGATTAAAATTCGCGGCATGGATAAAGCCGATCGCGAAGAACAGGAATCGCTGATCCAGGTCTACCTGGATGCTGTCGGCGAGTAATCGCCTAGAATTTTTCCGCGACTAAACTGATTGCGACAATCCCGGCGGCAACCGCAATGCCGCCCAGGAGCATTTTGCTTCGTTGACTGCTCCGCTCACGGCCAACGATCAGCGCCAGCATGGCGATGCCTGAGATCAACGCAAGGACAACACCTGCGTCCATTACGCGTAGAGATTTTCAAGCGCGTCTTTGTATTCGCGAATGACGGCGTGGCGGCGCACTTTCAGGGTCGGGGTCATCTGGCCGTTCTCGACCGTAAACGGCTGCGGTGCCAGAACAAATTTGCGCACCTTTTCGATGGTGCCCAACTGCGCATTGGACCGTTCAATAGCTTTGGCGATGACAGCTTTGAAGTCGGCATTAGCCGCCAGGGCCGTCAGATCATCGGACACCTTTGCTTGCGCCGCCCAGGCTTTGGCAAAGCCTTCGTCGGGCACAATCACGGCTGTGATGTAGGGCTTCTTATCACCATAGACCATGGCTTGGGCGATGGACTCTTCCAGGCACAGTACGCCCTGTACGCGTTGGGGCGAGATGTTGTCGCCGCCCGAGTTGACGATAATGTCGCGCTTGCGATCCGTAATTTCGATGTAGCCTTCATCGTCCAGGTGGCCGATGTCGCCCGTGTGCAGCCAGCCTTCGGTATCAATCGCCTGCAAGGTTGCGTCGGGCTCGTTCCAGTAGCCCTTCATCACCATTTCGCCACGCACCAGAATTTCGCCGTCGGCAGCGATTTTCACCTCAACGCCTTTGACCGGCGGGCCGACGGTGCGGAGCTTCACTTTCTTGGGCGGATTGGCGCTGATAAGGGGGGCCGCTTCAGTTTGGCCATAGCCTTGCAACAGCGGTACACCCAGCGCGATAAAGAATACGCCGACGTCGTAATTCAGCGGCGCGCCGCCCGAGACCATGGCTTTCAAGCGCCCGCCGAAACGCGCATTCACTTTTTTGCGCACCAGCTTATCAGCGACAAAGTTCTGGGCCTTGTCCCACAAGGTCATTTGCTCGGGTGTTTCGTAGTTCTTGATGCCGAGCCGGAGCGCCATGTTAAACATTTTCTGTTGCAGCGGCGTCTGACGCTTCAAGCCCTGCAAGATGCGTAAGCGCATGCTTTCATACAAGCGCGGTACGGCGGTCATGATGGTGGGGCGGCATTCCAACATATTGGTGGGCAAGGTTTCCACGCGCTCGGCGTAGTAAATTTGTGCCCCCAGCGAGATAGGCAGGAACTGGCCGCCCATGTGCTCGTAAGAGTGGCTTAAGGGCAGGAATGACAGAAACACCTCGTCGACAATACCGAGTGTTTTGATCAGGT
>JAEUKL010000326.1 GCA_016793005.1 Rhodospirillaceae bacterium
AGCGGGCGCCAAGGTCATCGCCACAGGCAGCCGCAAGCCCGAAGAACTGGCTGACGTTCAACGCCAGGCCGATGCCATTGCCGGCCCCGGGCGCTTCGTCACTTTAAAGGCAGATGTCTGCAATTACGCCGACTGCGAAGCCACCGTTGCTTTGGCCATCAAAACATTCGGACACGTTGACGTGCTGATCAACAATGCCGGGCGCGGCAGCAGCGAATACCGCGCAGGCCTGGCCGGCAAAACCGGCCCCCGCTTCTGGGACATGCCGGTCGATGCCTGGAAAACCATTATCGACACTAACGTCACCGGCGTATTCAACATGACGCGCGCGACAGCGCCGCACATGCTGGAGCGCAAATTCGGCAAGATTTTTTCCATCTCCACCAGCCTGACCACCATGAGCGCCCCTGGCCTTTCGCCCTACGGCACGTCTAAGGCGGCACTGGAAATGAGCCACGTCGTGTGGGCGAAAGAACTGGCGGGCTCGGGTGTCGACGTAAATATTTTGCTGCCCGGCGGCGCATCAGACACGCCGTTCATCAGCCAAGACATGGTGGCGGGCGCCGTGGGCACGCGCACCAATCTGTTGCCGGGGAACGTAATCGTGCCGCCGGCAGTGTGGCTGTGCGGCGATGCGACCAACGGTATGAATGGCCGGCGCATCATCGCCAAGTTCTGGGATAAAGCCTTACCGCCCGAGAAGGCGTTCGAGGCCTGCCTTCAGCCCAAGCACGACCTTCCGGAAATTATGTAAGGCTACAGCAGCCCCAAACGCCGCAACTCGATCCGCAGCGCCGGCGGCATAGCCGGGTCGATATAGACCGAGCCTGATTTAATATCTGGTGGAATGGCATCGGGCTTAAGGTACCGCCAGCCCTGGAACGGACGGAACGGATACGGCTCGGTCTCCACCAGCTTTGGATCAAGCTCGACGATACATTGCGATTTACCATTTTCATCGCGGGCTTCGTGAACCGCGATGATGGTTTGGCGCACCTGAATCGCGCGCTTAATCACCCAATACAGCGAACCGCCATCCAGCAGTTCATCAATGCGCTTGGGCATCATGCGCGTGCGCATACGCGCATTGCCATTGGGCAAGCGATACTGTTTCTGCCAGCGCGCCACGCTTTCAATATCGTCGGCTCCGACGGCCAACTTGATCAGGTGCAGCGTCATGCGGCGGTTGTCGGCAGGAACTTCACAACAACCACCGTCACATCATCATCCTGCGCGACAGCGCCGCGGAACTCGGCTAAGCGATCCACGATGGCGTGACAAATCTCTTGCGCGCCCAAATGCGCGGACGCACGGACGACGCCGATCAGGTTGTCTTTGCCGAACTGCCGCCCCTCCGCGTTGCGCGACTCCCAGATTCCGTCGGTGCCGATCACCAGCACACCCGACGAAGGCCATGCGCTGCGGCTCAGTTCATGGAACGTCCACTCAGCCTTTACACCCAGCGGAATATCGTGAACCTCAAGCTCTTCAAAGCCGTAAGTATCGCCGTTGTAAAATAGGATCGGCCCGTGGCCCGCACTGATCCAGCGCACCAGGCGCGTATCTGGCTCGATCACCATATAAACAAGCGTCACGAAATTACCGCGGGTGGTGTCGGCGGCCACGTGACGGTTCACAGCACGCATGACCGGCAGCAGCAGCAAACCATCGTCCGAATGGCTGCGCACCAGCGCACGCACCGAGGTCATGGTCAGCGCGGCCGGGATGCCGTGGCCGGTCACATCGCCCACCACAACACCAAGGCGCTTATCGCCAGCCTCATCGGTCAGGCACAGGAAGTCGTAATAATCGCCGCCGACGGCTTCGCTGTAGACACTTAAACCCGCAGCCTCGACACCCGGAACAACCGGGGCCGATGCGGGCAGCAGCTTTTGCTGCACATCCCGGGCCACGGCCAGAGATTCTTTGGTTTTGATGTGCGTGCGCAGTTCAGGGATCATAGCATTGAAGACATTGGCCAACTCGCCCACTTCATCGCGACTGGTAACGGGCGCACGGGCTTCAAGATCGCCGGCCGCCAAACCGCGCGCGGTCGCCGCCAGCGAGCGCAACGGTCCGGTAATTGAACGCGAGATCAGCATCGCCGCCAGCGCGACCAGGATAATCAGGCCCACCGACGCCCCGCCGGCCAGGCGCACCTGTTCCATCGTCGCATCCCGTACCGATTCCTGGGCAAGATCGGCGATGGATTCCACATCGCCCACCGGAACAATGTAAAGCAGCCCCGTGCTTAACCGCTCAAGTTGGCGATAGACCCAAATCGAGTCCTTACCTTGGTAAGGCATGCGCCGAAACCCGCCGCGCCCCTCTAGGAAATCATTGATGATGACGTTCACAGCGCCCGGTTTGTCGGACACCAAATCAGGCTCAGCGACATCGGCGTTCCAATTGTCGCTCGAGTTCTGTGATGAGCTGGACGCCACAACCCGCAAGGTCGGCAATGGTGCCTCGTCGTTGGGGGCATAGACCGCTCCATCCGGCCCCGCGAGGCGCACGATGAAACTGGCTGCATTGGTGCCCAATTTGATCTTGTCGTGGATCTTGTTCAGAACCGACAAAATCTCGACATCAATTCCGGTCACGCCCAGCACCGCACCATCAGGGCTGCGCACGGGCATCGCCGCCGTCAACAAAAGGCGGCGTGTTGCGGCATCCCACAACGGCGGCGTCCAGATCAGATCGCCCTTGGCTATCGCAAGCTTGTACCAAGCCCGCTGGCGCGGATCGTAACTCTCAGGGTAACCGCCGTGCCCCGGAAAGGAGGAATGCAGCCCGCTCGCGAGCGTGATGTACTGCCAATAGAACAGGCCCGGGTTCGAGGCATTCAGCCTGGCATAAACGCTGTCCATCGAGGCCAGCTTCGCTGTCTCAAGCGGATCAGGTTCAACACCAGCCGGCATCAGGAACGACTGGTGCTTGTCTGAAATGGGAAGAACGGCAACCACGCGGTCGTCGGTAACAACAGTGCGGTCCAGCGACATGACGGTACCCGGCGGCCAGGTTTTACCGCTCTCGAACGCAGCGCTCATATACACCGGCACGGGCGTGGCCGGCGGTTCAGCCGCCAAACGGCGCTCGACTTCGGACGCTTGCAAACGTAGCGCCATCTCGACCAGGCGCTGTTGCACCGCAAGAACGTCCGAGCTGTAATCGACCACCCGGCTCAGCTGAACCTCGATATCGCCGATAGTGGCCAGACGCCCCTGCGCGATAATCGTCGTCCCGAGCGATTCAGTCGCCCGCTGACTGCGCCACGTCAGGGCGATCAACGGCACCACGGCAATCACGATCAGCAACAGGAACAGTTTGCTTTGAATACGCATACCTGCAGTTAAATCGCGAATTGAGATAAAAATAAAGGCGGCTTGCGCCGCCTTGGCCTCTCAAGTCCCACTATTTTAAAGCAGAGTATTTTAAACAGGGTATTCTTGATCAGACGGACGTCAGCTTAATCAGTTCGTCCACATGGAAGCCCTGATAGGTGCTGATACCCATGCTGGCGCCGACATCAAAGGCCCGCTCGGAGTCGACGCGAATCAGCAGCGGCGTCACAGTGCAGTCCATCATGTACTTG
>JAEUKL010000376.1 GCA_016793005.1 Rhodospirillaceae bacterium
GCGATTCTACACCGGTCACTTGGCGTCGTCTTACCATTGCAAAATAGTTTGGCCTAGCAACCGCCCAAAGGTCAGCGCAGGCGTTACCATCATGCCGCCCACGGCGGCATCGCCCATGGTCTGCCCCGCGCCGATCACTTCGCCGGCGGCATAGAGGTTGGGGATGGGCTGTTGGTTGCGGTCAAGCACGCGTAGGTCCGTATCAATGGCAAGCCCGCCCGTGGTGGACAGCGCCCCACCTTGCTGACGGATCGCGTAGAACGGCCCCTGGGCAATCTTTTTCGGGCTGTGCTTGCGCCCAAAGCGATCTGTCCCCGCCTCAACGCCCGCGTTGAAATCAACAACCGACGCCGCCAAGGCCGCGGACGGCAGGCCGCACGCCTGCGCCAATTCCTCAAGCGTGTCGCCTTTGTAGAAGGCTTTGTGGGTGCTGTAGGGATCGGCCATGGGCGGCTCGAACCACGCCATAATGATGTCGGGGCTTTCGCGCCGGATCACGTCATCGAAGACAATCCACATACGTTTGTGCGGCTGCGCTTCCAAGGCCTTCTCGCGCTTATCGATGATGGGCTCGTCTTCAGCGACAAAGCGCTCGCCGTGATCGTTCACCCAAATTTCCCAGGGCAGACGGTTCTGCGGAATGGTGTTCACGCGCAGCGACAAGGGGCTGGGGAACGCATCATCCTTCAACACCGTCAGTGTTGAGATCGTGTAGAGGTGCCCGTTGATCACATTCGCGCCGAGTGCGCGAGCCGCCAGCAAGCCATCGCCGCGCGCCGTCGGACAAAAGGCCTTCTGATACTGCGTGCGATTCTGGATCTCTTTGTAAAGTTCAGTATTTGCTGCATAGCCGCCCGAGGTCAGCGCGATGTTTTTGCCATGCGCCGTCACCACTGTTCCGTCAGAGCGCAACGCCTGAATGCCGACGACCTTTGCATTCTCAGTCACGAACGATTGGAAACGCGTGTTCAGCCAAAGTGTGACGCGCCCCGCCTTGATGTGCTCGTCCAACAGCGGGCGGAACAATGCAATCAGCGAAAACCCCTGATCGCGGCCCCAATAGGTGCGCGGCTTTCCATAAGCCTGATGGCCGTAAAAAATCGTCGGGCATACCGGATCGAAATCAAACCCCAGGTCGTCCAGCCAATCCAACGTGACGGCGGCTTCATCCACAGCCTTGCGCGCCAGGCTCGCGTTGGCATTGCCATTCGAAATGCGCATGACATCCGCATAATGAAGGTCGGCGGTATCATCGATGCCACGCGCTTTCTGGCGACGCGTACCGGCCGCGCTCATTTGCGCCGAAGACCAGTGCAGCGTGCCGCCGATATCGGCTGCCGCCTCAACCACCAGCACTTTAGCGCCACGCGCAGCGGCGCATATGGCCGCCGGCAACCCGGCCGTTCCCGCGCCCACCACAATCACATCATAAACAACCGACGACGCCACGATCCGACACTCCTGCAACACCACTGGCCTACAACACCAACGGCTTCGGGTTTTATCGGTCGCGCCGCCATCCCCTGACGGGTCATAGCGGCCATAATCGCAGCGCGATTGCGCGGGACGCCAGATGCGCCATCACAATAAAAAGCAAAATTATTCTACTGTAAGCGCTGGATTTAACGCATCGTGATGTTATTGCATGGACATTACATGAGTATTTTGTTTCAGAGGGGAATGATCATGATACGAGCACGTAGTGTTTTCGCAGGTCTAGCGCTGGCGGCCTTGGCCTTCTCAACCAGCGCAGACGCAGCGCCCGGTTATCAGCAAGACCGCAAGGAACTGGAACAAGTGCTGCAAGACATGATCGCGTGGCTGCCGGGCGCGTGGGATTCCTATCCGCAGATTTATTACGAAAAGACGGTCGCCATGCCGACGGGCGGCACGCACGAACATTGGCACCGCACGTTCGCGCGCATCAACGCGCCGCAGATCGGTGATGTTGTGTTCTATGGCCAGATCAATGCCGATGGCCGTGATGGGCCAGTCGTGGCGGGCAGCCAAGTCCTCTACAAAGTCTACATCGACGAAAAACTGGGGGCGGTGAATGTGCTGGGCCAAGGGCCCCTGAACCCGGAAGAGTTTGAAAACCTGCACGAACGCCCCGAGCTGTGGGGCAAAGTGCAAATGCGCGAGCCTGGGGCCCTGAATTGCGACTGGGTCTGGCGGCGCGACGGCAAGCAGGTGTTCGGCGTTCTGCAAGGCAACACGCCCGACAAGCAGAAATACGGCCCCGGTACGTGCTCGTTTATCTCGAAACGAACCGATGCCGAGTTTAAGGCCGATGCCGAATGGGTGCTAACCCCTGACGTTCTTTGGCTTTACGACAACAACTGGAGTGGCGGCCAGTTGTTCCTGGGCCGGGAAGACCAGACGCACCTGAAGCTTTACCGCTCAACACCCTATGACTGCCGTGTGAAGGATGCCGAAGGTACCCGAACCGTGAAGGGCTACGACCGCGGCTATAAGATGAAACTGACCGCCAAGGGCGGCCAAAAGCTGGAAGCGATGCTGCTGCGGGCCGAGTACCCCGCAAGCGTCGGCTTGGACGACAAAATGAAACTGATGATCAGCGATGCCGCGGGCAAAATGATCGCTGCCAGCACGGCCGACCCGCTGGCCAAATCCATTGTCTTAAAGGCGGAGGGCGTTGAAGCCGCTTGCAGCAAAAGCGATACGTTCGCGCCGCTGCATAAACAGCACTAGGCAGCCATTCATATATATATGTAAACAAACCGGACATATGTGAACAAACCGAACGGCGGGGGCAGTTTTTGCGCGGATTTGACCGCGCAAAATGACTGCGATATTTTTCAGGAGACGTTGAGCGTGCGGCACATCGCCGCCGCCAACCCTGGTCTGCAGCCCTTATGAATCGTCACCAACGATGAACCGCCATCAACGCCGCGCCTCGAAGAAAAATCCGCCAGCGCCTCCTGCTGCTGGCGATACCAATCATGACCCCATGTCGATTGATCTGGGGCCTTTGCCTGTCGTTAGCAATGCGCCCGAGACTGGCGTTTTTTCGGGGCTCTCGTTCGGTACAGTTGAACGCGATACGCTCGACACCTTGCCCTCAAGCGCAAGCGCGCCGGTCAAAACCGGGTTCCTCGTCCGCATGATTGCCAAAATTCTGTTCTCGGGTTGGGTCATGCGGCGCATTAAGAACCCGGCCATTGAAAGTCTGCTGGCGTCGGTTGCGGCACAGATGGGGCGCGACGACATCGCCGATGAGTTGATGCGCCGCCAAGTCGGCCGTTCTCATTTCCCGCAATAACCGTGCAGTCCGGCGGCGCTGAATGACCGCGCTCGCTGATATTGCCGCCAACATCGCCGCGTGCCTGCGTGACAAGCGCTTCGCCGAGGCCGAAGCCTTGTGCCTCACGCTTTCGGCAACGCCGGGCGAAAGTGCCGCCACCCAAGCCGAGCGACTGCACATCCAGGGTTTCGTCGATTTTCACCTGGGCCGCACGGACGCAGCCATCAGCAAGATCAGCAAAGCCATCGCCTGCAACCGAAAAAATCTGCGCTTTTATCTCAGCCTTGCCGACATCCATTCTCACACAGACGACAGCGCGGCCGCCGAGGCCGCCTTGCAAAACGGCCTCAAGCAGTTTCCCAACGCGGGCGCATTACAACAACGCTTGGCCGAGATATGGCTTGCCCGCAACAAGACGACAGAAGCGATTACGCTGCTTCAGCGCAGCATCAAAACTGCCCCCACGGCGCAAGCTTATGTGAGCTTGGGCAAAGCTCTTTGTGATACCGCCCGCGCAAGCGAGGCTATTGATGTATTGCAAAAAGGGTTGAACCAGTTTCCAAGCACCATCGCGTTGATGATTGAACTGGCAGACGCAAATGTGCTGCTCGACAAGCTAGATGAAAGCGTGGCGCTGTATCAGCGCGCGTTTCAACTCAACCCGTCGTGGCCCGGTTTGTGCGCGAAGATCGGGACGCTGTTCATGAGCATCTTCGACTACGCAGGCGCAGCGCAAACATTTCGCACCGGGCTACAGATCAATCCGCATGATGTTGCGTGTCACGTCAACTTGGGCTTGGCCTTGTTCTGTCTTGGAAAAAACAAAGAGGCCGAGCAAAGCCTGATGTTCGCGGCCCAGATCGCGCCGGGGCAGCCCGGCACTCTGAACGGACTTGGCGTTTTGGCCGAGACGCGTGGCGACACAAAAGCAGCGCTTGGGTACTACCAGCAGGCGCTTGATGCCGACCCGTCGTTTAACCGCGCACGCTTTAATCGCGCGCTGCTGTATCTTCGCCAGGGCGACATTGAAGCCGGCAGCGCCGAGTACGAGCACCGCTGGGGCGCCAACACGTCACGCCTGCAAACCAAGGTGCGTCCGTTCACGCAACCCCGTTGGCAAGGGCAGGATCTGAAAGGCGGCAAACTTCTGGTCTGGGGCGAGCAGGGCCTGGGGGATGAAGTACGTACGGCCGCCATGATCCCCGATCTTTTGGCGCGCAACCTTTCAGTGGTCCTTGAATGCAACGAACGGCTGATGCCGTTGTTTCAGCGCTCGTTCCCGGCGGCCAAGGTAATCGCCACAAAAACACCTGTACTGGCCGACACGCGTGACCCCGCCATCAAAGCACAAATTGCCGCGGATTCGTTGTTACAGATTGTGCGTCCGTCATTATCCGCATTCCCCAAAGCCATAGCCTACTTGCGTGCCGACCCCGACAAAGTTGCCTCGTTGAAATCGCAACTGGACACGACCAAAACAAAGCTTCGCGTCGGCATTTCGTGGATGAGCAAGAGTGCACAGTTTGGTGCGGGCAAGTCGACCGCTTTACTGGACTGGACGCCGATTTTGAAAACTAAAGGCGTTCAGTTTGTCGATCTGCAATACGGCGACACAACACCAGACCGCGAACAGGTGCGTCGTACTTTGGGTGTTGATGTCACGCATATCACCGACCTTGATTTGAAAGAAGACATTGACGGGTTAGCTGCTCTTATCTCAGCGTGCGATCTGGTGATCACCGTTAGCAACACGACAGCGCACTTGGCCGGCGCGCTAGGTGTTCCGACGTGGGTTATGACCGCCAGCGGCTTCTTTCAGGTTTGGGCATGGTTTGCGCAACGTCGCGACAGCCCGTGGTACCCGGCCGTGACGTTGTACCGGCAGCACAAACATGGTGACTGGGATCCATTGATTCGCGAAATCGCCTCTGATTTGAAATCGACCGACCTTCAATCGTTGCGGCCCGCATCATGACCCGCCCGGATGAACTCTACGCCGCCGCAATTGCCGCGCTACAAGCCGGCGAGTATGCCAAGGCCGAGGACGCCTGCCGCAAAATTCTGAACACAGCCTCCAATCATGTCGACACATTGAATGTGCTGGGCCTGGCGCAACTGCGCGGCGGCAAGCCGGACCGCGCCGTTGTCGCCTTCAAAAAAGTACTGCGCCTGAACCCCGCAATGGTGCTTGTGCATCTCAACATGGGGTTGGCCTTCGCTGAGTTGGGGCAAATCGACGACGCGACAGCCAGTTTTGAATCCGCCCTTCAGTTGGAACCGACATCGATTGAAGGGCACTTTCAACTGGGCCTCCTCCTTCAGAAGCGGTTCAAATACACCGAAGCTACAGCGCATTTCCTGCGCGTGCTTGAGATGAACGAGCAGCACGCCATGACCCATGCCGTGCTGGGGGAATCGCTGCTACTGCAAGGTGAATTCGCAAAAGCGCGCACACACCTTGAGCGCGCCGTAACGCTGAATCCGAACCTGATCGGGGCGCTTGATAACCTGGCTTTGATCGCGCTGAACGAAGGCGAGCCGGACGAAGCACTGAATCTTTTCGCGCAGGCCTTGAGCATTAAGTCTGATTTCGCAGGCTCGCACTTCAACCGCGCCATTGCGCGTTTACGTCAAGGCGACCTTGAAAACGGCTTGGCCGAATTTGATTGGCGCTGGCGTACGGCTAAGACGCGCCTGTCGACGCTGATACGCCCCTTCAAGCAACCGGAATGGCAAGGCGAAGCCTTGAACGGCCGCACACTTCTGGTGTGGGGGGAGCAAGGGGTTGGCGACGAAATCCGCACCGCTGGATTGGTGGACGATCTTTTGCAGCGTGGTGAAAAAATCAGTCTCGAATGCGACAAGCGCCTGGCGCCATTGTTCGCACGCTCGTTCCCGGCAGCCGCCATCATCCCACGCCGGGATCCGCCCGCGAAAGAAACAGCCGCACCCGAGATCGCGTATCAGATTCCAGCCGAAAGTGTGATCCGGTATACGCGGTCTAAACTGGACGCATTTCCGCGCCGCGCCGCATACTTAAAAGCGGATGCAACGCGCACGGCCGAGTATCGCGCGCGGTTTCAGGCCAATAGTCGCAAACCATTAGTGGGAATTTCATGGGGCAGCTACAACCCGCAACTGGTGGCCGGCAAGAGCACGCCGCTTTCCAGTTGGGCGCCGATTTTGGAAACGGCCGGGGCGCAGATCGTCGCGCTACAGTACGGCGACATCAGAACGGAAATGGCCGAGGTGGAGAAAGAACTGGGTCAGGCCTTGGAACAGCTGGGCGGTCTTGATTTGGTGAAAGACTTGGACGGCGTAGCATCACTGATATCGGCCTGCGATCTGGTGATCACCGTCAGCAACACCACTGCACATTTGGCGGGCGCTTTGGGCGTGCCGGCTTGGGTGCTGCTGCCTTTCGGGCATTTTCAGCCGTGGTACTGGTTCAGCGATCACGATGACAGCCCGTGGTACCCATCGGTGAAACTGTATCGGCAAAAAAAATTCGGCGACTGGGAGACTGTTATCTCCCGCGTCGCCGAAGATTTGAACGCCTGGCTGAAAAATCAGACGCGATAAGCCGCGCTTACTTCACTGTAATGGTGATCCGCTCAGAATAGACCGGCGGATTATGCGGATGATGGTCGGTGTCGCCCAGCACCAGCTGCAAGGTGTGCTTGCCGGGCGCGAGCTTAATTTCTGCTTCCGTTTGACCTTTGCCAAAGTGCAAGAGGTCCGGCTTATCGGTCGCCATGTACTCTTTCATCATCGGCGAGTTCGCATCCACGGCATCACGGTCCACCAGAACATGGTGATGTCCTGTGTTGTCGAACTCTACGCCGGCGGGCGCAATGCCCATGCCCTTCAAACCAAATTTGACAACGACCGGCGATGAAACCGTTTCGCCGTCCTTCGGCGAGATAATGTAGGCTTTAGCCGTAGCAGGCGCAGTCGCACCGGCCGCTTTGTCTTGCGCAACAGCAACGCCACTCAGGCTTAAAGCCAATGCCAGCGGCAATGCGAGCTTCGAAAATGCCATCACACTTCTCCTTATTTAGTAACAGCGCGTGAAATATCGGCGCGAGACTAGGCATTCGCGCACAGCCCCACAAGTATTGTTACAAAATTTATTACGCGGAATAATTGCGTTACGCGATCAGCGCGGCGATCAGGATGGCGGCGCATCCAACCGTACGGTGATGCGTTCACGTTCACGATCCAGCCGGGCGTCAATCGTGCTGACGGGCAAACCCAGCGTCGCCAACACACTGCCGCCCAACTGCAAACTTGCTTCAACCGTTTCCGGCACCACATGGGCCGCACCTTTGCGCAGCAGTTCCATAGCATGCGCCGTATCACGGGCGCGTACGTGGACGGGAACATTAGGCCAATGAGATTTCACGACCTCCACAATACGCGCGGCCATACCCGGATTATCCAAGGTAATAACCACGGCCAACGCATCGTCAATTTGCGCGCGCTGCAAGAGGTCGCGCCGCGATGCATCACCAAGATAAATCATGCGCCCCTGCTTGCGGTGGCGGGCCAGCACATCGACATTGCTGTCGAAAGCCACATAGGGAATGTCCTCAGCTTCCAACAGACGCCCGACTGTTTCGCCGACGCGGCCAAAACCCGCGATGATGACGTGGCCGCTCATATCGCCCAGCCGTGCCTTCAAGTCGCCCGCCGCGGCGCTGGTAAATTTCTCGATCCTATGCGCCAGCATGCGGCCAAACTGCGCCACAAAAGGTGTTGCGATCATCGACAAGCTGGCCACCAGCAGCATGAAGTGCCCCGTTTGTCCCGGAAGAAGTTTACGACTGAGGGCGATGTCGATGACCACCAGGCCAAACTCTCCTGCCCCGCCCATCAGCAGCGCCGCCTCGACCGCCGCCGGCCACGTCAGCCCAAACAGGCGCGCGGTCGGCGTAAGCACAAGCACCTTCACCGCGAACAGGCCCATCACCGCCAGCAGAATAAGGGCCGGCGCGCTGCTGAGCAGACGAATATCGATGCTCATCCCCACCGACAAAAAGAAAACGCCGAGCAACAGCCCCTTGAATGGCTCGATATCCATTTCGATCTGATGCTGAAACTCGGTCTCGGCCAACAACAACCCGCCCAGGAACGCGCCCAATGCCATCGAGAGACCTACGGCAGCGGTCGCAAGCGCCGCACCAATGGCCGTCAGCACCGTGACGGCCATCAATAGTTCAGGGCTTTGCGCCGCGCCGACGTAACGAAACAGCGGCTTGAGCGCAAACCGCCCCAACACAATGATGACAACGACCGCGGCCAGCGCCTTGCCCACAGCAATCGCCATGCCGCTGGAAAAGCCGAGCTCACCCGGCGCGGCAAGCACACCCAGCATGGCAAGCAGCGGCACCACCGCCAGATCCTGCATGATCAGGATGGAAAAACAGGCCCGGCCCATCGCCGAGTTCACGCGCTTGGTTTCGTACAACAGCTGCATCACGATGGCGGTTGACGACATGGCCAGCGCGCCGCCCAGCAGCAGCGCGGCCTCGGGCTTGTTGCGATAAACCATCGCCACGCCGGCAATCAGCGCTGCTGTCACGCAGAACTGCACACCGCCCAAACCTAAGACCAAGCCGCGCATGGACCACATGCGTTTCAAGGACAATTCAAGGCCGATCTTGAACAGTAGGAACACAATTCCAAATTCAGCGAGCGTGCGCACACCATCGCTGTCGCTGATCACAAGCGCTTTTAATTGCGGCACGTCCTTGGCAATCACGCCCAGGCCGAACGGCCCAATGACAAAACCCAACACGAGATAGCCGACGACCGGGCTGATCTTCAGGCGGTAAAACAGCGGGATGACCAAGCTTGCAGCGGCAAGAAAAACGATCAGTTCGCGCAAATGGCTAAAGGTAGGTTGCTCGGTCACGGCGGGCAGCGGCCTATGTATCGTAATGAGTACTCAGGGGATGGAAACAACGCTAAGGGCAGGCCGCCCTTTACGCAAGGGAAGACGCCCATCGCCGTGATACGCCTAGTCAATCATTGTGAAGGCTTTATGATGATTTCATAGCTTGAGGAAACAAAATGATGAGCAAGCATTTTCTTGCCGGCCCAATCATTGGTGTAGCGCTGTTGTGTGCCGCTTCACACACAGCCTTTGCGCAAACAGCACCACCGCAAGATCAAACCCGCCGAACATTTTGCTGCGCCTGATCCGAAATGGTTTGAAACAAACTAAGGCGCGTGATGTGGGCTCTGGCCGCCCCCACAATATGGGCGAAAATGTCTGCCACTTGTTGTATGCCGGGTGTTGGTTTTGGCACGACTTGAGTGAGAACGGAGCACGCACATGACCGACGCATCGGGATTCGGATTAGGGCATGCGGTAGCGCTGCTGGCTGCTGGTGTGGTGGCCGTACCGGTGTTCCGCAAACTGGGCCTGGGCTCGGTCTTGGGGTACCTGGCGGCCGGCTTGGTGATCGGCCCCTTTGGTTTGGGGCTGTTCGCCGACCCTGAGACACTGCTGCACGTGGCCGAGTTGGGCGTCGTGCTGTTCCTGTTCATCATTGGCTTGGAAATGCGGCCCACAAAACTGTGGGCGTTACGCTGGGATATTTTCGGCCTGGGTGCGATCCAAGTGCTGACGTGCGGCGCGCTGCTGACGGGCGTTGCCATGCTGGGCGGCTTGCCGCTGGCTGCAGCTGCCGTCGGCGCCATGGGGTTTGTGCTGTCGTCCACTGCCGTCATCATGCAAGTGCTGGAGGAAGCCGGCGATGCCAACACACCAGCCGGGCAACGCGCGATTTCGATCTTGCTGCTGGAAGATCTCTCCATCGTTCCTCTTTTAGCGTTGGTCGCTTTGTGGGGCGCCTTGCACGGCAATGCCGAGCCGAATGCCTTGCCGGTGTGGCAGAGCATCATGTTCGGGATCGCCACCATTATCGCGGTTGTTGCGGTGGGGCGTTGGCTTCTGGACCCGATGTTCCGCATACTGGCGCGCGCCGGTGCTCGCGAAGTGATGACGGCGGCGGCATTGTTGGTCGCGTTGGGTACGGCACTGGTGATGGAAGCCGGCGGGCTTTCTATGGCCATGGGTGCATTTTTGGCAGGCGTGCTGTTGTCTGAGTCCACCTTCCGCCATCAGTTGGAAGCCGACATCGAGCCCTTCCGTGGGATTTTGCTGGGGCTTTTCTTCCTCAGCGTCGGCATGTCGCTCAATCTCGATCTGGTTCTGAAACAATGGCCTCTCGTCGCGGCGGGCGTGCTGGCGTTCATGGCCGTGAAATCCTTCGGTATTTATGTCGTGGCACGGCTGATGAAGTCGGACCACGCTGAAGCCCGGCAACGCGCGGCCTTATTTGCGCAAGGCGGCGAATTCGCCTTCGTGCTGTATGTCGCTGCGCAAGGCGTGAACCTGCTCGACGCCGAAACAAGCGCCATGATGACCGCCATCGTGATTCTCTCGATGGCGCTGACCCCGCTTGTTCTGCTGGTGCTGAAAAAGGCCGTAAAACCCCCAGCGCCATTGCTGGACGGCATCGACAAGCCTGAGAATCTGCGTGGGCGCGTTTTGTTTGTGGGCTTCGGGCGCTTTGCCCAAGTCGTCACGCAGTCCCTGCTCGCGCGCGATGTGGAACTGTCGCTGATCGAGATTGACGTGGACATGATCCGGGCCGCAGCCAATTTCGGATTCAAAATCCACTATGGCGACGGCACGCGGTTGGATGTGCTGCGCGCATCAGGGGCAGCGAGTGCGGAAGCCATTTTGATTTGCGTCGACAAGCCTGAAGTGGCCGACCGCATTGTTGCGCTGTGCAAATCCGAGTTCCCGCTGGCGAAATTATTCGTACGCGCCTATGACCGTGGCCATGTGCTGCGATTGGTGAAAGCGGGCGTCGATTACCAAATCCGCGAGTTGTTTGAATCGGCCCTGGTGTTCAGCAAGGCCGTGCTGCGTAGTCTGGATTTCGAGGACGAGGTGATTGCCGACGTGATCAGTGACGTCCGGCGGCGCGATATCGAGCGCCAGGAACTGGAACTGGTGGGCGGGTTGGAGGCAGGGCGCACGCTGATCCGCGGCAACATGCCGACCCCGCAACCGACACCGTTCACGCCGCCGCGGCGCGCCGGCAAAGTTATCGGCAGCGAAGTGGCAAGCGAGACTGCGCCAACAACAACCGCCGCAACACAAAACTGATCAACGCGACTGCTTCTGGCCAGGCGCCCAGCCGCCGATATGGCGATAAATTGCATCGCGTAAATCTTTGACCGCGCGATTGAGTTTGCCCAAGTCTTTGATGGGCTGGCCCGATGCATCCACGAGCGACTGCCCCACGCACCCGGCTTTGGATTTGAGCGCGCGTCCTTCGGGCGTGAGGGCCACAACCACTTGCCGTTCGTTGTCGGGGTTACGCGTGCGGCGCACGAGGCCGGCACTTTCAAGCCGCTTCAATAAAGGTGTGAGCGTGCTTGATTCCAACGCCAACTGGTCGGCGATGCCGCCAACGGTTTGCGCATCTGTGGTCCACAACACATTCAACAACAGATACTGCGGGTACGTGAGGCCCAGCGTATCCAGCAACGGCTTGTAGACGCGCTGAATGGCGATCCCCGCCGAGTAGATGGCATAGCAAAGCTGGTCATCCAGAGGCAGCGGGGCGGCGGCGGATGTGGCGCTGACGATCGCGCTGCCCGGTGTCGATGCTGGGATCGCCCGCGAACTGGTGGACCAAGCACACATCGTGTGTCCCTACTCGCACGCCACACGCAACAGCCTGAACGTGCGGCTTTCACTTGCTGCTGAATGAGCGCGGCTTAAAAAGACCGAAAATAAAACAGGCGGCCCCTGACAGCGCCGCCTGTTTTATTTCAACTGCTGAAATTTATGCCGCCAGACCCAAGAACGTTCCAATGGCGTTGGCCGCGCGCAAACTGGGCCGTTCAGTGGTGCGCGAAAAGGTCTCCTGAACCGTGCAATCTTGAATGTTGCGGTAGAAAAGATGATCCACGGTGGCCGTCTTTAAGGCCGCATCAAGATCCTTCACATCATCAAGCACCGCGCCAAAATTCCAGAACGTGTAGTTCGGATCATTGTTCCACGCGGCGTGATGCGAGTTCAGGTGAATGCAGGGGCGCAGCTGGATCGATAAAAATTCGTAGACCTGGCTGCTGGCATCGCCCAGGTAAATGTCGGCCATGCGCGTATACGTCATATCGGTCGAAGCCGTGCTGCCAAGGTCAATGTGGATATTGGGCAGATTGAAATAGCGCTTCGGCAAATCACGGCGCAGGCGAACGGTAAAGTTCTCAAGCGAAATCTGCACGCGACGCTGAAACATCATCACATGAGGCGCGAAGATCAGGTTGTAATCTTTGTTGTCCGCAAAAAAGTCCAGCACCGCAGTACCCATCGTGTACCACGACGATAAGCGCGGCTCGAAATGCGGGTTGTACAAGACGATAGGCTTGTCGTTGGCGAACAACTGGTGCCGATCCGGCGCGCCATTCGGAATACTGTCCAGTTTCGGATAGCCGACGATCCGGATGCGATCCGTATTCTCAACGCCAGCGGCCTTAAACCGCGCCGTCAGCTTTTCGCCCGACAACAAGATCAGGTCGAAGTTCCCGATATCTTTTTTAAAGCCAATCGAACGGTCACCGGCGCCGTGACTGATGTAGATCAGCTTCAGGTGCTTACAGCTTTCAATGCCGCGCAACAGTAGGCTGGTCCGCTCGGTGACCACCACGGCATCGAATGACGCGAGCAGATCGCTATGCAGTTTTAACTGCTCGATGCGGCTTAGCGGTGCGACCGAGTCAAGCGCACGCAGCAACCGGCGGCGCAGCGGCGGCAGTTCAAGTTTGATGAGCTTGCAGCGCTGAACAATATCCTCACCACAAATGCGGCGGATCGCTTCGATCAGCGGATCGCTGGTGGCCAGGATGCTGACCTCGACTTGCGGGTAATTATTGAGGATGGCCGAGATAACGCTGGCGCTATGCGCAACCTGATGGCTGGCCTCGTGGTTGTACAGAAACGCCAGCCGGAGCCGGGGATAGGAAGTTGCAAAACCTAGCGTTGAAACCTTCAGACTCGGGAGCGGAACAGACCAGTTCGGGACATCGTTATTTCGCAGCGTGGCAGTTGTCAGCGTCATGTTAACCAACCCGGCCTCTTAACTAACCCAGTGGATGGAGCAACTCGTGAAAGAGCAGATCCATTTCACCTGCTGTAAATGACGTCGCCGGTTAAACGACCCCCCACCCTCCGCCACATTCGACTCGGGCTTTTTCGATTGTTCTGAATCGGGCTTGGATGCATGGTGCAGTCGTGGCCGGTTTGAGCCCCAACCATGGATCGTGCAAAGTCCGGATCGTGCAAACCTCGACACGCGATTTACTGCTCTCGGCGTACCTTGGCCTGCGAGCCGAGTTGCTGCGCTTTTTAACCGCGCGCTTGGGCCAGCCGTCCACCGCCGAAGATGTCTATCAGGAGCTTTTTCTGCGCTTGCAGGTCGCGCGACTGCCGCAGGAAATCGCCAATCCACGAGCGTTTCTGTTCAAGCTCGCATTCAACCTTGCCAACGATGCCAGCCGCGACCGCCGCCGCCGTGACTTACGCGAGCAGGCCTGGGCCGATACGGCCATCGCACATGTGGGCAGCGAAGCCGTGTTGGACCAGCCAGCCGCCGATGAAGCGCTTGAGGCAAAGCAAAGCCTCGGCATCTTGAGTTCTGCGATCAACACACTGCCCCCGCGCTGCCGCGAAGTTTTCAAGCTGCACCGCTTACGCGGCATGACCGTGCGCGATGCCGCGGCGGTGCTTGGCATCACGCCCAAAGCCGTTGAAAAGCAAATGACAGCCGCCCTGAAGCATCTGGCGGCAGCACTGGATAGACGACGACTGCAATAATTTTTTGAAACCAGGTGTGGGGGTTTGCAGGGTTGGCGAAGTCTTCACATCAAGACGGCGTTCCTTTTCAAGTGATACGCGCCGCCGGTTACAGAGGCGAGGCCATGAGAGAGAGCACCCTTTCACCGTCATTCAGCGACGCCGAGATCACGGCGGCGATGGCATGGCGCGAGCGGATGGAAGCTAAAAAGCCCGACGCCAAAGAACCTTCTGAGGCTGAGTGGATCGCATTTACGGAATGGCTTGAGGTAAACCCCCGCCACCGCCTGGCCTATGACATCGTCGACTTCACCTGCGCAGAAACTGAACAGCACGCAACCGCGCTTGAGTCTGCCCTTCACGACAGCGACGCATTGCCACCACAGCGCGCGCCTTGGTGGGCCTTGCCGTCACTGCAATCCCGTCGTTTTGCGGCTGTCATGGGTATCGTTGTGATCGGCGTTGCGGCTGCCGCGCTGAACTGGACCACCGGTTTAGGGCCAGCCGCCAACACGCCGGCCGCAGCCATGGTGCAAACAACAAACATCGGCGAACGGCGTGACGTGCAGTTAACCGACAAGACCAGTGTTGTGCTGAACTCGGGGACACGCATTGCTGTCGCCTACGATCAAGCCTTTCGCAAAGTGACGCTTGAGAACGGCGAAGCGTTCTTTGACGTCGTCCCCGACGCCAGCAGGCCCTTCGTGGTTGATCTGGGGCACGCGCAAGTGCGCGTGGTCGGCACCGCATTCAATATTCTTCGGCATAAGAATAGCGTGACCGTCACCGTGACGCGCGGCGCCGTAAAAGTGCTGCCGACAGCAGGTAAATCAGCCGACGCCGGCTTCGGTGAAGATTTGGCGCCGGGCGATCAGTTGATCTATGCCGACGGGCAGGCGACCCCTGTGCGCCGGAAAGTGGACGTGGCCAACGTGACGGCCTGGCGCGAAGGCCGACTGGTGTTCGAAAGTGCGGCGTTGTCCCAAGTGGTGGAAGACCTGAACCGTTACTACCCGGAAAAAGCCATTAACTGCGACGGCAGTGCATGTGGCATCTCCTTCACCGGCGTTTTGAAACTCGACGGCCAGGAGGCCGTATTGCGCCGCCTTCAGGAATTCGTACCGGTGGTTGTTGTCGCACAGAGTGATGGGGTAATATTGCGGTCAAAGCCCCTCAATTAACCGCTTCCTCATGTTCCCCGCCCGTTCGCGGATTGGTTTTCTTCGTGCCCGCCTGCGCACCAGTTTTCTGACGGGTGCGGGGATCATCGCCATTCTGTCTACACAGCCACATGACGCTGTGGCGGGCGGAAAAAGTAATTTCGACATCCCCGCGCAATCCCTCTCTCAGGCCCTGATTCAACTCGCGACACAGGCCGACATTTCAATCGGCCTTAGCGGCGTGAACCTCAGCGGCAAAACGAGCCGCACGCTGGTGGGGTATGATAATATCGACGACGCACTGACCCGACTGTTGAGCGGTACAGGACTGACGTACGAGAAAGTGGATGCCGCGAGCTATCGCATTGTTGACGCAGGCCGCGCCGGCCCGTCTCCTGCAACGCAACCTGCAGCCCCCATTCCCGTCCTGCCCATCGATGAAATCACGGTAACCGCCGCGAAGCGCCCGCAGTCGCTGCAAATTGCGTCAGTATCGCTGGCGGTCGTCGAACAGAATCCGCTGTCTGACTATGGGCTTTATTCATCCAACGACGCCGCCTCGTTGGTTGCAGGCTTGGCCTCGACCAATCAAGGGGCGGGACTGAATAAGTTCTTTGTGCGCGGACTTTCGGACGGCGCGTTTAGCGGCAACACGCAAGCCGCCGTCAGCATGTATCTTGATGAAACGAACATCATGTACCGCGCGCCGGGACCCAACCTGCAACTGGCCGATATCGAACGGATCGAGGTGATCCGCGGGCCCCAGGGCACACTTTACGGTGCAGGGTCCATCGGTGGACTGATGCGCGTCATCACGCGTATCCCAGAGTTTGGGCGCTTTTCCGCCAGCGGACGCTTCGATGCATCGGCCACCGACGCCGGAAACCCATCAGGCTTGGCGCAAGCCGTCGCGAACATTCCGGTTGTTGACGATATCCTTGCCGTACGCGCCGTAGGGTACGTGCGCCACGACGGCGGGTATATCGACAACACCCGGCTCAATGAATTCAACACCAACACCGCCGATACGCGGGGTGGGCGTATTGCCGGAAGATTACGTCTGTCGCAAGACTGGACACTTAAGGCGGGTGTTGTGTCACAGGCCGTCAGCGCCGATGACTCGCAGTATTACGATGCTGCGATGCCGCGACTCACACGCGGGAATTATATCGACGAACCGCACCACAACGAGTTCGGCACCGTTTACGCAACGCTTGAAGGCGATTTGGGCTGGGCTGATTTCGTGTCCTCAACCGCCTGGCTGCGCCAAGACGTGAAAACCACCTACGACGCCACGCTTGCCTTCCCGCAGTTCACGCGCCCGCCGCTGGCCGCCGCGAAATTTGATGAAAAAAGCCGGCAGCGCACCATGACTCACGAAAGCCGCCTTGCCTCGACTCCGGGTCAACGCATCAGCTGGGTCGCGGGCTTATTCGCATCAAACCGCACGGAAGACACAACATCGCTTCTGACACTTCTGAATCGGACGATAAACCCCACCCTGCTGTACCGCGAGCGGACGGACAAAGGCCAGCAACTGGCCATCTTCGGTGAAGGCACCCTGCCGCTGTCGCAGGCCCTGTCGGTTACGGCAGGCGCACGTCTGTATCGCAACCGCGTCGATGTGGTTGCAACCGGGTCTGATGATCCCACCAGCCTTGTCCCGGATTCCGTGGGCAGCAACGATAAATACGGCATCACTCCCAAGGCGACGATCAGTTACCAGGATTCACCGCGTTCACTTTTCTACGCCAGCGTCGCCCAAGGGTTCAGGCTTGGCGGCATCAACCTTGATGCGCGCATTACATCGCCCCAGGCGCGGCGGCGCGGCCCCACACTGACAGTGCGTAATTTCCAGTCTGACAAAATCTGGAATTTTGAAGTGGGCTCCAAATCGCTGCTGCTGGACAACACCTTGGCCGTCAACGCGGCGGTGTTTTATTCCGTCTGGGACGACATGCAAGCTGATTTGGTTCGCCCCAACGGCTTGCTGTACACCGCGAACCTGGGGACAGCGTATAACGCCGGTATTGAGGTCGATACGACCTACGCCTTGACCGATCACCTTGACCTGATCGCCAACGTATCGTGGAGCGATCCCGACCTGAAGCAGTCGAACGATGCCGTCAGCACTTTAGATGTCAGCCGGCTTCCGGTGATGCCGAAGTTCGCAACCACTTTGGGCGCGCAGTACAAAGCGCCACTGACCGCCGACTATGACGGCTTTATCAATGGGCGCTTCGAATACATCGGCAGCAGCCGGTTAAGCAACGGCGCCATGGCCGCGGACCTGACTCGCGGTTATAGCAGCCTCAGCGGACGGCTGGGTGTTGAGCGCAACACATGGAAGATCGCCTTATACGTGGACAACATCCTGAACAACCGCGGCAATGCCTACGCGTTTGGGAACCCGTTTAGTTTTGGGCGCGTATCGCAAGTGACGCCGCTGCGCCCGCGCACCGTCGGCGTAACTTTGGACTGGACCTACTAAATGGACTCACGCGCCGCGGTGATGGCCGACTGGCCATTCTCGAATACCCAGATTCTTGCATTTCTGTTCGTGTGGATCGCAGCCTTGCGCTTGCCGTGCCTCAACTTCGATGTCCTCAGCGTCGATGAAGCCGTCTACATGGCGCTGGGGTCTGGCTTACGCCACGGCCTGGTGCCTTACGTCGATTTGATCGACCGCAAGCCCATCGGCATTTTTCTGATTTACGCTTTTTCGGATTGGGCCTTCCCCAACGGCATTGTCGGTGTGCGCCTGCTGGGGTTGCTCGCGACCTTCATCGCGAGTGCATTGCTTGTGGATATCGCACAGCGGTTCATCAGGTTGCCGCCAACCTCGGCCCTTCTGGCCGGGCTTTTTTATTCAACTTATGTCCTGCTCTTTTACGGCGATTCAGGCCAGACGCCGGTGTTTTACATGCCGCTGGTGATCGCCGGCGCGCGATTGGTGTTCGATGATGCCGAACAACTGATGGCCGGGGCATCACCTTCCCTTCTCCGCACGCTGATAGCCGGGCTGCTGCTGGGCGTCTCGCTCCAGATCAAATACAGCACGGTGTTCGAGTGCATTTTCTGTGGCGGGCTTTTGCTGGTGCTGGCCTGGCACAAACGTAACGCCCTGGGCGCGGCAGGATTGGTGCGCAGCGGCACCGCCGCCGGATTGATGCTGGTGGGAGGGTTGCTCCCAACTGCCGTGGCGTATTTTGTTTTCGCAAGCCTTGGCTACGGCGATGCGTTTGTTTTCTATAACTTCACAGCCAATCTGACGCGCGAAGCCACAGATTTTCCGCTTATGGACATTCTGTTCCGCTCGCTGCTGTTTACATGCGCGCTCATTCCACTGTTCATCAAATCGGTGCAAAGCTTTGCAACTGGCTCTGATTGGCGCCGCTGGGTTGTTGCCGGGTGGGCGATCGCCGCGTTGATCGGCGCACTGGCGCAGTTCCAGCCATATGCCACGTACTTCTTCGACATCCCGGCGCCGCTGTCGATTTTGGCCGCCTCGATGTATGCGGCGCCCACGATAAAACTGGTTTTAGCGCGGGCCGCCGTTGTGTTGTTGCTGCCTGTGGCCGGGTACGCCGGGCTTCACATCAAGAAAGTGATGGATAACGGCTCACCCTACCTGTCTTCGCGCATTGCAGCCGATATCAGGGCGCTGGGGCCAGCGTCTATGTACAACTTCAATTACTACGGCATCGTGCATTACTGGGCCGATATTCCACTGCCAACGCGGTATCCGTACCCGGATCACCTGATCCGCGACCTTGAAGGACGCTCATTCCAGTTCGACAACATTGCCGAAATCGCGCGCATCCTGGCCACAACGCCCGACGTGTTGCTGGTGCAGCAACCAATGAGCAAAAAGATTACGGCCCAGCGCCAGGCCATGATCATGGACAAAGCCACAAGCGATTACTGCCTGTGGCGTACATACCAGGCCGGCCCGCAAGAGGTGCAGGTTTACTTAAGCAAAACCGCGCAAGGCCAAGCGGAACGGGCCTGCAAAACCCAAGGTGAATAGGGAAAACACGAAGAAAAGTTGGCGCACCCGGCGAGATTCGAACTCACGACCTCTGCCTTCGGAGGGC
>JAEUKL010000406.1 GCA_016793005.1 Rhodospirillaceae bacterium
AGGACATCCTGGGCGCTGGCGGCCGCGGGCGGCAAAAGAAGACCCACGAAAGACAGGCCCACGAAAGACAGAATGGCACGACGTGAAGCTTGCATATCGCTTCTCCATATCCTGGTGAGACAGATAGGCGCGGATAACAGCTTTTAGCGGCCCGTGAGCGTATACGAAAGCCGCCTACTTCTTCTCGTCAATTTGGATGGGTACGCCCGGCAAGGTTTTGGCCGAACGAATAGCCAGAGCTGATTTCACGTGCGCCACTTTGGGGGCGGCGGTGAGCTTTTCCGTCACGAAGCGCTGATAAGCGTCCCAATCCTTGGCGACGATGCGCAACAGGAAGTCTGTTTCGCCCGCCAGCATGTGGCACTCGCGCACTTCGGGCCATTCCTTCACCAGGGTCTCAAAGGCCACCAAGTCGGCCTCGGCCTGGCTGTTCAAGCCCACGTGGGCGAACACGGTGACGGTATACCCCAACAGCGCGTGGTCCAACCGCGCATGATAGCCTTTGATATAGCCTGCCTCTTCCAATGCCCGCACGCGACGCAGACACGGCGGCGCTGAAATGCCGGCGCGCTTGGCCAAGTCGACGTTGGTCATACGGCCGTCGTCTTGCAGGTCGCTGAGAATCTGGCGGTCGATGCGGTCGAGGCGCACGCGCTGCGTGCCGTCTTTAGACAGGTTATCGGTGTCGGACATAAAACTCCCCCATAACACCAGCCGGGAGTCCCCTCTCCCGACTGCTTACGCAATCATATTGCGCAAGATTATTGCGACCGTAGACCGAAAATCAGGGCGGTGACAATCGCTGCTTCGGTTGCAGCCGCAATTTTCCACAAGAGTTGTCGTTTTTGCGTATCTTGTGGGTAACTCGGGCGCTTGCCTTGCGTGCAGCGCATACCAGCCCTATGTTCTGGGCGTCTTTTCCAGTCCATTTATGCATCGGTTTGGCTGCTGCTATGAGCGAACATCGTACCAAAGTCTTGATCCTGGGGTCGGGCCCGGCCGGCCTGACGGCGGCCATTTATGCGGCGCGCGCCAACCTGGAGCCGATCCTTGTCGCGGGCATGCAGCCCGGCGGCCAGATGACCATCACCACCGATGTGGAAAACTACCCCGGTTTTGCCGAAGTGATCCAAGGCCCGTGGCTGATGGAGCAAATGCAGAAGCAGGCCGAGCATGTGGGCACCAAGTTCATTCACGATACGATTGTGAAGGTAGACTTCAGCAAGCGGCCGTTCACGGCCATCGGCGACAGTGGCGACACCTACACCGGCGACACGGTAATCATCACCACCGGCGCGCAGGCGCGCTGGCTGGGCCTGGAGTCTGAACAGAAATATCGCGGCTTTGGCGTGTCGGCCTGTGCCACGTGCGATGGCTTCTTCTTCCGCGGCAAGGAAGTGGCCGTGGTGGGCGGCGGCAACACGGCTGTCGAAGAAGCGATTTACCTGACCAACCACGCAACCAAGGTGACATTGATTCACCGCCGCAACGAACTGAAGGCCGAGAAGATCGCGCAGAAGAGATTGTTTGCGAATCCCAAGGTCAATGTGATCTGGGACAGCGCCATCGACGAAGTGATCGGCGGCGGCAACCCGGCTGGCGTTACAGGCGCCAAAGTGAAGAACGTCAAAACCGGTGCGGTCACCGATTTGAAGATCGACGGCTTGTTCGTCGCCATCGGGCACACGCCGAATACCGAGTTGTTCACGGGCATTTTGGATATGGACGAGAACGGCTACCTGATTACCAAGCCCGGTACGCCGCGCACCAATATCGCTGGTGTGTTCGCCGCAGGCGACGTGCAGGACCATGTGTATCGCCAGGCCGTTACGGCGGCCGGGACCGGCTGCATGGCGGCTTTGGAAGCAGACAGATTCATCGCGGAGCACGGCCTGCACTAAGCGGGCCGATTTGGGGGGAGGCTTAAATGTCGGTGCGGGGAAGCAAGCTAGACTGGGACAAGCTGCGCGTGTTTCACGCCGTCGCTCAGGCCGGTAGCTTCACCCATGCCGCCGACACATTGAACCTCAGCCAGTCCGCCGTCAGCCGCCAGATCAGCGCGTTGGAAGATTCGTTAGGCGTGAGCCTGTTTCACCGCCACGCCCGCGGCCTCATTTTAACGGAACAAGGCGACCTCTTGTTCAAGACAGTCCATGACGTGTTCGCCAAGCTGAACAACGTCGAGGACATGCTGACTGAGACCAAGGACAATCCGCAAGGCCCCTTGCGGGTCACCACCACGGTTGCTTTTGGATCTGTGTGGCTGACGCCCCGCCTGAAGGACTTCATCCGGGCCCACCCCAAAATTGAAGTGGCGCTGCGCCTTGACGACCGCGACCTCGACCTGGCCATGCGCGAGGCCGATGTCGCTATTCGGTTCCACGAGCCGCGCGAACCCGACCTGATTCAGCGCCACTTGGGCACGCTTCAGGTTCTGATGTTCGCCTCACCCGACTATCTGAAGGACCGCGGCACGCCGCACACATTCGCTGACCTTGCCAACCACACGATCATCACTTTCGGCGAAGGCACCGAGCCTTTTGATACTGTTCACTGGCTTGAGGAAGAACTGGAGCGCCACAACCTGCAAACCACCACGTCTTTGCGGGTGAATAACCTGTACGGCATTTACCGCGCCGTGAAGGCAGGCCTTGGCATTGCGATGCTGCCTGAATACTTCGCGCGAGACTTGGTACGAGTCTTGCCAGATTTGGCCGCGCCGCCAGTGGAAGGCTACTTCGTCTACCCCGAGGAGTTGCGCAACTCGGCCCGCGTAGCGGTGTTCCGCGATTATCTGGTGAAGGAAATCGCCAGATCGCGGTTCCAATCTTAATCAACCTTTCGCCAAGCCCTGACTTTACTGGATTTTTGCAGCTCTGCGCTTTCGCATGCGGCTTTTGCGAAATCGCAAGCGACCATGCGCATGCCGCATAGCACACTTACGCTATTCTCAATTGTTGATTGGCGTGGTCGGGAATAAAACCTATTTCAACACTGCACCGCAGCGGCCCGCTTCCCTCCCCCTCCCCCGGGATTCTGGCTCATACCCTGCGGTGCAGTTCTTTGTTTCGGGTCATCGCGCTCGCAAAAGCCGCAGAACCCAGCGTCACAGAAGGATCCCCTTCGACGTTAAAGCACCTAAGCCCTCAGCACTCTCTCGCTGAGGGCTTTTTCTTTGCGCCATGCGCATAACAAAAAACCCCGGAGTTTCCTCCGGGGTTTTACAGTTTGAATTAGTATGAGCTTACTTCAATTCAGCGCAGAACTTCTGGATGCGCTCACAGGCCTTTTTCAAGGCATCCTCGGACGTAGCGTACGAGATACGGAAGTACGGCGACAGACCAAACGCAGCACCCTGCACCGCCGCCACCAAAGCGTCTTCCAACAGCGCCTCGACGAAGTCGGTGTCGGTGTTGAGCTTACGGCCTTTCGGCGTGGTCTTACCAATCGCACCGGCGCACGACGGATACACATAGAAGGCGCCTTCCGGCGTCTGGCACGTGATGCCTTTGGCTTCGTTGAGCATCTTCACCACCATATCACGGCGATTTTTGAAAGCGTCGTTGCGCGGCTTGATGAAGTCCAACGGCTCGTTCAGAGCGGTCACAGTCGCAGCCTGCGTGATCGAGGTCGGGTGAGAGGCCGATTGCGATTGCACCATGTTCATCGCCTTGATCAACGGCAGTGGGCCGCAGGCATAACCCATGCGCCAGCCGGTCATCGAGAAGGCTTTTGAAACACCGTTGATCGTCAGCGTGCGGTCGATCAGCTTCGGCTCGACTTGTGCAATGGTTTTGAACTTGAAGCCGTCATACGTCAGGTGCTCATAAATATCGTCAGTCATGACCCAAACATGTGGGTGCTTCAGCAGCACGTCGGCAATGGCGCGTAATTCTGCTTCGCTGTACGCCGCACCGGTCGGGTTGTTCGGCGAGTTCATGATCAGCCATTTGGTCTTGGGCGTAATCGCCTTTTCCAATGCTTCGGCCGACAGTTTGAAACGCGCGTTCTCGCCGCAGGGCACGAACACAGGCGTACCGCCGAACATCAACACGATGTCGGAGTAGCTGACCCAGTACGGCGTCGGGATGATCACTTCATCACCGTCCTGCACCGAGGCCAGGATGGCGTTGAAGATCACCTGCTTGCCGCCAACCCCAATCGTCACTTGCTCGGGCTTGTAGTCCAGGCCGTTCTCGCGCTTGAACTTATCGACAATGGCTTTGCGCAGCGCAGGCGTACCATTGGTAGGCGTGTACTTGGTTTCGCCCTTGTCGATGGCGGCCTTACCGGCGGCTTTGATGTGGTCAGGGGTATCGAAGTCCGGCTCGCCGGCGCCGAGGCCGATCACGTCCAGCCCTTGCGCTTTCAACTCGCCGGCTTTCGTCGTCACCGCGATGGTCGGCGATGGTTTGACGGCGTCGAGGCGCTTGGCAAGAATGGACACGGGACTTCTCCTGTTTTGAGTGCTGTTTCGCCGCACCGATCTCATATCGGGCGATTCGAAAGCGGGCGGACAATACTGCCCAAGGAGCCCACCCGCAACCGGTCCAGCCCGCTTTTTGTGTGGAAATAGCCTGCTGATCTGCGCAAATAACTCAAAAGCCCAATGCCGAAAATGCAGGGCCATTCAGCGGCGACCGGCCGGGATTACGCCAGCGGCAAGTGCTCGGCCAAAGCCTTGTGCAGGCTGTCGATATTCAGAGGTTTCGGCAGGAAGCCGTTCATGCCGGCTTTCACCGCTTCAGCCCGGTCTGACTCGTACACCGCAGCCGTCAGGGCCAGAATCGGAATGGATTTCGCGTTGGTCTCGCTTTCCCACCGGCGAATAGCGCGCGTCGCATCGTAGCCATCCATCACGGGCATCTGCACGTCCATCAAAATCAGGTCATACGGATGGTCGTCATTTATTTCCGCCACGGCTTTTGCACCGTCCTCAACCATCGTAAAGGTAAGACCAAATCTATTCAGCATCGCCTCGATGACCAGACGATTGGTGATGACATCCTCGGCCACCAGCACAGTGCCCATTAGGCGCGGCCGATCCCGCTGCGGCACAACTGCGGCGGGCCCTGCGGTGCGAGCGTGTTCTGCGGCAACTCCTTCGGCTCTGCCACCGCGCAGATCGAGCCGCACTGGAATACGGAACCAGAAGCGTGACCCTTGGCCTAGCGTGCTGGAAACACCGGTCTCACCGCCCATCAGAACGCTCAGGCTGCGTACAATCGAAAGACCCAACCCAGTGCCGCCAAATTTGCGCGTCGTCGAATTTTCCGCTTGCACGAATGGCTGAAATAATCCGGCTCTCACATCCTCGGGAATGCCAATGCCCGTATCAACCACAGCGAACTCCAAACTGGCGCTACGTGGACTGCGCGAAACTTGTGTCACCTCGATTGTAATGCTGCCGTGGGCCGTGAACTTTACGGCGTTCGACACCAAATTGGTCAGCATTTGCCGGATACGGAACGGATCGCCCAGGCACTGAACGCCCGCAGGGCCATTCCATGTGGCCGAGCAGCTTAAACCTTTTTGCAGCACGGTATTGGAAAACAGCGTCTCCACCTCTCGCATGATCTGCTCGGGCGAGAACGGTACGTTTTCGAGCTCAATTTTCCCGGCTTCGATCTTCGAAAAATCAAGGATGTCGCTTAACAGCGCAAGCAACGTTTGCCCCGACCCCAGGATAATGCGCACATATTTATCAAGCGTCTGCGCGTCAACATCAGGCTGCAACAGCATCTGGGCCATGCCCAGGATGCCGTTGATGGGTGTGCGCAATTCGTGACTCATGGTGGCCAGGAACCGCCCTTTGGCGATGCTGGCCGACTCAGCGGCCAGTTTTGCCTGCTGCAATGCTTCAGAGACCTGCAAGGTCTCTGTAATGTCTTCAGCGATCCCCAGGTAGCCGGTGATCGTGCCCTTATCGTCACGCATCGTCGTGACCACTACATTCACCTGCAGCGTAGAACCGTCTTTGCGCAGGTATGTCCAGCGCCGCAATTCCGAACCGTCCATCTCAGCGCGATGAACGAAGACGCGGAACCCCAAAATGACGCGACCGAACTCAAGAGACAACGCCTCACCGTACGCTTGAACTTCTTCGGGAATGTGAACCAGCGCAGGCGTCTGCTTGCCGATCATTTCATCGGCCGTGTAGCCCAACATCTGTTCGGCGCCACGATTGAAAAGTGTAATCGTACCGTACACATCCGTCGCAACGATCGAAACCTCAGATGCCGCGCGCAGCACGTCGCTCAACAGTGTATTCGCGCGCTTCAGTTCCAACGTCCGCAGTTCGACTTCACGCTCCAGCCGCGCGCTAAAGTCTTTCAGGCGGCGCGACTCTTGTATACGCGAGCGGATATCGCGCAGGTGTTTAGCCGCGCCGGAAATACGTCCGTCAGCCTCGCGCACGGGGCCGACGGTTACAGCGACATCAATCGGCGTCCCGTCGCGGTGCAAACGTACCGTATCGAATGTTTGCACATTCTCGCCAGCGGCGATCCGTCGCAGCAAAGTCTCGTCCTCATCGGCGCGATCATCGGGCACCAGAAAGTTTGCCAGTTTCTGGCCCAGAACCAACTGCTCCGGGTACCCAAACAAACGCTCGGCCGCACGGTTCCATGAAATGATCGTGCCATCCAGCGCCTGGCTGATGATCGCATCGCTTGAGTTCTCGATGATGGTTGCGCGACGCGCCTGCTCCAGCGCGATGGTTCGCTTTCTCTGTTGCGATAGCCCGATGGCCGCCGCCAAGGCCATAGCTAACAGAGTGGCGAGCAGACCCAGCGTGAGAACCGTTGACGGCTTTACATCGGCGACACTGGCCATAAAGGCGGGCTTCGCCTCGAGCTGAACCATAAAGCGCCGACCGTAAATCGTACGCTCTGTCGTGTGCAGCAGCACAGCCTCGCTTTTAGAACGTGAAGCGTTTGCACCCTTTCCATCACTATCCGAGGCATAAACAGGGCGCGGCTGCTTTGGGTCGGTGATATCGATCAATGTCAGTCCGAAGAACTGACGGTCAATATTCACCTCACCCAGCACCTCTCGGATCAGCAGCGGTGCGTAGGCCCATCCGATGCCAGCCGCTTCACGCTCGGCCACTGTCGCCGGGGTCGCAAAGGTTTTGTAGACCGGCATAAGCAGCAGAAACGACTGAAGCGCGTCACCCGTCGACTGCACCAGCGTAATCGG
>JAEUKL010000412.1 GCA_016793005.1 Rhodospirillaceae bacterium
CGTGGCGGACAGCGCGGGTGCTCGGTCAGGCAAGCTTTTCATGGCCGATCAGTGCCAACGCAAGCACCCTTCCCGCCCGCCCCCGCCAGCGCGGGTAGGTCCGCGGCGGCACTTAAAGTCCGGTGGGGTCGGGTCCGCCGAGATGGGGGCCAGTGAGATGGCGGCCAGTGAGATGGGGTCCTGTGTGAGACAGGCGCCCTTTGGCTGCGAGGTATCGCAGCATCACACTCATTTCCACCATGCTGACGCCGCCGCACAACTGCGGCTGGCGTGCGGACGATGGTGAACGTGTATGCGTCGCTGTTGGACGCGCAATCAGTGCGACATGAGGTGCTGATCTGGACCCGCGATTCTTCCGCGGCGTGCCGATCAACTCAACCTTCCTGAGATGAGTCACTGCCATTCTCCTGAACCAAACCCAATCCGCTGACCACATCCTGTTTCGGGGAGGCGTCAGACGTTTCTTTTTGTTGGCTGCAGTTCTGCCCCCACCAAGGTGCGCGCAAACGTTGCAGCGGTGTCCGGTGGCCTTTTCATAACCTATTGAAAATAATGAATTTTCGATAAGCTCGAAGGCTTTGCCGACACCTCTCTAACCTGACCCAACACTGTCAAATTGAGACCTGTCAGTTCTGACAGGTTCGCGATGGAAGGCTGTGGATGATCATGGCGCCTCAGAATTTATGCATAGGCGTGTGACCTTCATGTTGGCTTCAATCATTGATATGTCGCGGGCGACGCCCGATATGTCGCGTCGGTTGGACGGAATGTTTCGGTTACGACATGAAGTGTTTCGCGAGCGCCTGAACTGGGACGTCTGTTCGGCCCAAGGCCGCGAGCGTGATCAGTTTGATGAATTAGAGCCGGTCTACATCGTTTGTGAACAGGACGGCGAGGTGTTGGGCTCGTGGCGGCTGCTGCCCACGATGGGGCCTTACATGCTGAAAGATGTGTTCCCCGAACTGCTGCACGGAGCGCCGGCTCCTGAAGCGCACGACGTGTGGGAGATCAGCCGCTTCGCCGTGTCCAAGCGCGTCGCAGGAAACGATTCGCTGGGTACGATCCGCACGGTGACGCAGCTTTTACTGGATCAATTGTTCACGTTCGCCGCGCGGCGCAACCTGTCGCGTATTGTCGCCGTCACCGATGTGCGGTTCGAGCGCATCTTGAAGCGCTCGGGCTTGGTCACTGAACGCTATGGCACGCCGTTGCAGATCGGCGTTACGCAGGCTGTTGCCGGTTTTGCCGATGTCTCGAGCCTGAACCTGCATCGCACGCAAACGGGCCTCAGTCACGGCTTGCTGCGCGATGGCAATGTTCGCGATGCCAGAACGATAAATTCCGATCAACTGAAGTTAGCCGCTTAACAGCGCTTGCAATTCGGGTTGAAGATCGTGCAATCAAGTTCCAATCACGCCTTTTCGCTGTCCGCCTTTTGTGTACGCAGGAGCACTGCTGCCGTATGTCCGGATCTGAGCCATTACGCGGCCCCAAGGGATACCCGATCCTGGGCGTTCTCCCGATGCTCAAGAACAACACGCTCAAGTTTCTCAAAGAGACTGTCGAGACCTATGGCGATCTGGTTCCGCTGAGGGTGCTGATGCAGACCGCATATCTCCTCAATCATCCCTCGCACGTCGAGCACGTGTTGCAGCGGAACCACAAAAACTACCGCAAGACGCCAATGCTGGAAAAGCTGCGTCCCGTGCTGGGCGACGGTCTGTTCATGAGCGAAGGCGAGTTATGGACACGGCAGCGCAACCTGATCCAGCCGTCGTTTCATCGCCAACGCATCGATGCGCTGGCGGGCCGGATGGTCGAGGTGGTGGCCGATTGGATGAAGCAATGGCAACGCCACGCGGCTTCGAGCAAGCCGTTCAACATCTCGGACGATACCTCGTTCCTCACGCTTGAGATCGCGCTTCAGACGTTCTTTGGCGCAAGCTTGGGCCAGGATGGCCCTGCGTTCGCCGAGGCCATGAAAGTGGTGCACGACGTTTCGGCCAAGCGCATTTGGAACCTCACCAGCATTACCGAGCTTTTGCCGACACGCGAGAACCGTGCATTCAAACAAGCGGTGGCTCTGCTGCATGCCGTGGTGGGGCGCATCATCACCGAACGCCGTCAGACCAAGGCGCACCATGATGATCTTTTGGCTGTCTTGATGGATGCGCGCGATTCCGAAACCAACGAAGCCATGAACGACAAGCAGTTGCGTGACGAAGTCATGACGCTGATGCTGGCCGGTCACGATACCACCGCCACCATGATGGCGTGGGCCTTGTTGATCCTGACGCAACACCCCGAGCACTTGGAAAACATGCGCCACGAGGTCGATACGGTGTTGGCCGGGCGGTTGCCGGAAGCAGCCGATTTGAAAAATCTAGTTGTCACCAAACGCGCCATTCAGGAAATCGCGCGCCTGCGCCCCTCGTTCTGGTGGTTTGCGCGCGTCGCCATTGCCGACGATGTGATTGGCGGCCAGCCGATCAAGGCCGGCACCACGGTGTTCATCTCGCAGTATCTGATCCAGAATTCGCCAAAGCTGTGGGACGAGCCTGAGAAATTCGATCCCGACCGCTTCCTGCCCGAGCGCATCGCGCAGCGGTCCAGGTTCGCTTATTTTCCATTCGGTGCAGGCCCGCGCGTGTGCGTGGGCTCAAACTTTGCGCTGATGGAAATGCAGTTCAGCCTTGCGATGATGTTCCGCATGTTTGATGTGAAGATCACATCAGACCCCAATCCACAGTTCGGCAATTTGATCACGCTACGCCCGACGGATGACATCTGGGCGACGGTCTCGCCCCGCCTGCGGCATTAAAAAAATTGCTTTAGGCGCTCAGCAGGCCCATGTGCATCGCCTTGGCGGCGGCGTGGGTCTTGTTGTGCACGCCGAATTTCTCCATCACGTTTTGAAGATGGAAATTCACGGTGCGTTCGGAAATCTTCAAAATCGTGCCGACTTCCCAGGCGGTCTTGCCTTCCACGGTCCATTTCAGAATTTCCACTTCGCGGTCGGTTAAGGGTACCGGCAGGGCCGTGGTTTTTTCCGCGCGCAAATTGCGCTGAATGGAATCGTGGAAGTGATAGGCGATCACCTGCAACTCGTATTTTTTGGCCGAGGTGATCTTGTGGAATTCCTTGTCGGACAGATCGGAGTTCAAGCTGAAGATGCCAAGCTCGCCGCGCGGGCCGTGCACCGGGATCGTCAGCCCGCGCTTCAGGCCGTTCTCCCAGGCGTCGTCCATCATCTGCGCTTCAAAGGTGTTGCGCGTGTTGGCTTTGAACTTTTCGTCCCAACGGATCGGCAAGCGTTGCTCGGTGCATTCGCGCACCACTGGGTCCACGTGCGCGTAGTCGCTCTCAAGGTAATGCGCAACCCACTCGGCCTTCAGGTTCGTCAGATAGATGAGGTCCGACAGCAGGGGCTGGCCCGGCGTGGCATCGCGGATTTCGTCGGCATCAAGCCCAGCGTAGGTGAAATAGTTGTAGCCATAGGCGTCAAATGTCGCAGCCAACTTGCTGCGAATCAGGGCCTCGCTTTTCAGCGAGTCTAAATCCGACAGAATGGCCTCAAGCGACGCTTTCATGTCGTGACGACCGCGGTCTTACGCGGTCTTCCCCCGAGTTGGCGCTGTTTTCAATGGTGGTTGTTTGGGCTGCCAACTACTTTAGAAACCATAAAAGACATAGCCATGCCCCCACAAGCCCTGATGCGGTTGGGAAAAAATATGAGAATGCAACCATGAATAGCGAAAGCGCCGCGGCCCGCAAAAAGCAGCAACGATTCCAGCGTGTTACGGAATGTCGGGCTGGCCGGGGTCGACTGTGGCAAAAGCGTCCCACGCGTGATTGTGCAAAATGCACGCATCGCAAGCGCCGCACGGCAGGGGTGTTCCAGACGATACATCGGGTGCGTAGCAGCTCCAGGTATCGCCGGGTTTCAGGCCCAGTGCATGAGCATGAGCTGCAATCTGCGGCTTCGTCAGATTCACCAAGGGCGCAACAATGCGCGGCGGATTGGGTACCGCTTCAGCCCACATTTTTCGAAAGGCCGTGAGGAACGATTCACGGCAATCGGGATAGCCTGAGTAATCCACCGCGTTCACGCCGATCCACACTTCTTCGGCCCCAGCCCCTGCGGCCTCTGCGCACGCGATGGCCAAGAACACGGCGTTGCGTCCCGGCAGGAATGTCGGCGCAATGCCGTCGCGCATTTGTTCCATCGTGCGCCCCGTGGGGACTTCAATGTGCGGCTTTTGCCAGCCCACATCGACCAAGTGGCGTTCGATGCCAAAGCGCGCGCACTGCTTAGCAGCGTATTCAATTTCAATCTGCTGACGCTGGCCGTAACTGATGCCCAGGCTGCGTGGAACGCGGCCATACTTGCGGGCGAGCAGCAGGCAGAGGGTGGAATCCAATCCGCCCGAATGCAGCACCACGCAGGTCTTGGGGCCGCTTGTGCTTTGGTCGGCCATTACTTCACCGTGTAGCGGCAGGCTTCACCGCAACTGGGGCGGCGCACTGTAATGCTGACGAGCTGCGGAAATTTCGCGCCAAGTTTCTCAGCAATCCAGCGCGCTATGTTTTCCAGCGACGGTGTCGAAAGGCCGGGAATGCTGTTCAATAAATGATGATCCAACTGGCTGCGCACGGCATTCAGCTCGCGTGTCACGTCTTCAAAATCCACCACGCAGCCCGAGGTTTTATCGGGTTCGCCGGCCAGTTCCACGTCAACACGGAACGAGTGGCCATGCATGCGCGTGTTCTCGTGGCCTTCCGGCTTGTGCGGAAAGTGGTGGGCGGCTTCGAAGCCGAATTCCTTGAAAATGTGAAAGCGCGACATGTCTATCTGATACCGAGAAATTTATGAGTCTGTAAGCTTAATCGCCATTCCGGGTGCGCCATGCAGTATTGGACGGCGGCTTGCGTGTTTTCAGAACGCGCGATGTTGTCCATGGGCTGAAGGAAGCGGTGCGTAAACTTCAAATCCGCGTAACGCTCGGGCTCGCCGCGCGTCTGCGGATAAATCAGTTTCAATTCGTCGCCCGCCGTTACAAGCAACTCCGCGTCGGCTTTCGGGCTTACGCAAATCCAATCGACGCCGGCAGGCACGTTGATGGTGCCGTTGGTCTCGATAGCGATTTTAAAACCGCGCGCATGAACCGCATTAATCAATGCTGTGTCCAATTGCAGCAACGGTTCGCCGCCGGTGAACACCACAAACTTTTCGCCTGTCCCATTGCCGGTCCAGGTTCGCGCAATCACATCAGCCAAATCATCAGCGCTTTTAAATTTGCCGCCACCATCTCCGTCGGTGCCGACAAAATCCGTGTCGCAAAACTGGCAGACCGCGCTGGCCCGGTCACGCTCTAAGCCCGACCACAAATTGCAGCCGGAAAAGCGGCAGAACACGGCGGGCTTGCCGGTGTTCGCCCCTTCGCCTTGCAGCGTATAGAACAGTTCCTTAACGGCGTAGGTCATGGGTCGTGAAATGGCCAAAAACGGGCCTTCACATAAGGCTTTCGCCGCTATTAATCCAGATTCAACGCGGTATGGCAGGCTTGATCGACCGCGTGGGTTAACCCCACACCAGCATACCCACCACCGCGCCTGTCATGCAGGTGGCTAATGTGCCTGAAATCAACGCCTTAGGCGCCAGTTCCACAATCTCGGCGCGGCGCTCGGGCACCATGGCGCCAAGGCCGCCAATGGTAATGCCGATGGAGGAGAAGTTGGCAAAGCCGCATAGGGCATAGGTGAGAATCAGCGCACTGCGCTCGGAGAGCGTGCCCGGGGCCAGCTTCGACATCTCAATATAAGCGATCAGTTCGTTCAGCACGGTCTTGGTTCCCAGCAACTGCCCGCCCGCGGCCACTTCTGACAACGGCAATCCTAAGCACCACGCCAACGGCGCCATGACCCAGCCGAACATGCGTTGCAGGCTTAAGGGGGCACCAAACACATCGGGTAACAGGCCGATCATTTTGTTGGCGAGGCTGACAAGCGCCACGAACACGATCAGCATCGCGATGATGTTGATGACCAGGTGAATCCCATCGGTTGTGCCGCGCGTAATCACGGCCATCGTGTTCTCATTCGGGTCTGGCGCGCCGATCAGCCCTGTTCCGTCCACGCCGCTATCAATGTGCTTCGGGTCTTCGGGGATCATGATGAAGGCCGCAATGATGGCGGCTGGCGCATTGATGATCGACGCCGTCAGGATTTGTCCCAAAGCATTGGGCACAATGTCTTTCAGGAACATGGCGTAGAGCACCATCACGGTGCCTGAGACGGTCGCCAGGCCCGCCGTCATGATCACAAACAACGACGCCCGCGATTCCGTGCGCAGATAAGGCCGCACAACCAGAGGGGACTCTGTCATGCCGACAAAAATTTCCATTGCTGTTGCTACACCTGCAGGTCCGCTGACCCCCAATGTCCGCCGCAGCACCCAGGCCACGCCGCGCACGATGGGCGGGATCACGTTCCAGTGGAAGAGCAAAGCGGATAGCGCACTGATGACCAGCACCAGGGGAAGGGCCTGAAACGCCAACACGAAGCTGGAGCCGCCTTCCTTGGCGATGAAGGGGCTTTCACCGCCGCCGACAAAACCAAACACGAACGCTGTCCCCTCGCGGGTAGCGTCGTCCAGCGCGCCCACGGCCTGGTTCAACACCGCGAAGGCGTCCCGCACGGCGTCGATCTTCAGCATCAGCGCGGCCAGTGAAATGTGAAGCACGAACCCCCAGCCGACGGCCTTCCAGCGGACATGGCGGCGGTTCTCGCTCACGGCCCACGTCAGGCCGACCATAATGACCAAGCCCGCGAGGCTTTGCAGGGCGAGCATCATGATTGAGATCTCATTGTTTTCAGCCGATTTTGTTGCGGGCGCGGAGCGACGGAGAGATAATCAGCGGCGGGATACTCAAGGGCATAAAATTACTTTAGATACTACCCCGACACACCGCAGACGCAAGCAAGCTGGTCACCCTTATGAACGCATCTTTGCCGCAGAAGAACCTGTCCCGCCGAACCCTGATTGCCGCCATAGCGGTCGCTGGTGGCGGAGTGGCCTTTGGTGTGCAGCCCTTGCTGGCGCAAGAGGCAAAGCCGGCGAAGAAGGACTTTGGCCCCGGCGGCCCGGCCGAGGCGTTCAAATATTGGCTGAAGGTGGATGCAGACAGCTCCATCACGGTCGGCGTGCATATGGCCGAGATGGGTCAGGGCATTGCAACCTCTTTGCCGCAGTTGGTCGCAGAAGAGCTGGGCGTTGATTGGCATGCGGTGCGTTTTGTATTTCCGCGCAACGGCGAGGTTTACTATAACCGCGGTTATGCGAGCCTCCAGCGCCAAGAGGGTACAGGCGGCAGCAATTCGATCCGCGCGCACTATGTGATGTTCCGCGAAATCGGCGCGACCGCGCGCGAGATGTTCAAAACTGCGGCAGCCGCGCAATGGAAAGTGCCCGTCAGCGAGATCGTCGTTGATGGCGGCCGCGTCATGCACGCGCGCACCAACCGGTCCGAGACATTGGGGGCCATGGCCGCACTCGCCGCCCAGCAAACGCCACCCGACGATGTGCAACTGAAAGCCAAATCGGAATGGAAACTGATCGGCCAGGGTGTGAAGCGCCTGGACACGCCGGCCAAAGTGGATGGAACGGCGCGCTTCGGGGCTGATGTGATCTTGCCCGGCATGCAAGTTGCGACGATCCAACAATGCCCTGTTTTTGGCGGCAAGCTGAAAGCTGTTGATCATGCGCCCGCACTGGCGGTGAAGGGCGTGACCAAAGTAGTGACGATGGACAATGCGGTTGCCGTGGTCGCGGACGGCTACTGGAATGCTTTGAAGGGCTTGAAGACCCTAAAGCCCGATTGGGATTATGGCACGCGCGCGCATTACGGCGTGGCCGAGATGAACGCCGATCTTGATAAGGCGTTGAATACGCCCGATGCGCCGGAGCTTCTGGCCAAGGGCGATGTGGACGGCACGCTGAAAACGGCCGTGAAAAAAGCCAGCTTTGAAATGCAAGCGCCGTACCTCGCTCACGCGTGCATGGAACCCATGAATGCCACCGCGCACGTGCAAGACGGCAAGGTTGAGGTCTGGGCACCGACCCAAGGGGCCACGCTGATTGTCAACGGCATCGCATCTGCCCTGAACGTCGATCCCGCGACGATCCGCGTCAACCGGACATTCTTAGGCGGCGGCTTTGGCCGTCGCAGTGACGGCGAGTACGCTGTTCAAGCGGCAGTCATCGCCAAGGCTGCCGGCACGCCGGTCAAACTGATTTGGTCACGTGAAGAAGATATCCGCCAGGATGTGTACCGCCCCGTCTCGAAAGTGCGTATGACCGCAGCGTTGGATGAGCGCGGTGTAGTCCAGGCCTGGGACATTCTGAACGCCAGCCCGTCTATCACCAAGCGTCGCTTTCCCGAGATGGTGAAGGACAACAAAGATCCGTCGCATCTCGCTGGCTTTGTCGACCATCCCTACAACATCAAGGCCATGCGCGTGCGCTCGCGCATTGTGGATAATGGAATACCTGTTGGTTTCTGGCGCTCGGTCTATCACGGCCAGAACATTTACTTCCGTGAGTCGATGTTGAACGAACTGGCTGAAAAAGCCGGGATTGATCCCATCGCCTATCGCCGCCTGATGCTGGAGGGCAACGCCCGCTTCCTGGCCATGCTGGACGATCTGGTGAAACTGAGCGAGTACGACAAACCATTGGCGACGACGAAAGCCGGCTACAAGCGCGGCCGCGGCTTTGCCATCGGCAATTCGCATGGCTCGTTGTGTGCGCAGGTGGCCGACGTGACCGTGGCCCCGGACAACAGCTTTGTCGTGGACCGCTTCAGCTGCGTGATTGATGTTGGAACCATCATCAACCCCAAGATCGTCGAAGCGCAGATGGAAAGCAGCATTATCGACGGGCTGGGCATGACCATGTTCGGCGGCATGACGCCCAAAGACGGCGGCATGGCTGAAGGCAATTTCAGCGAGGTGCGCTTTCTGCGCTTGGTGGAATCGCCCCTGGAAATCCGCGTGAAGGTGAAGGACTGGCCCGATACGCCGCCGGGCGGTGTGGGCGAGCCTGCGTTGCCGCCCACGGCGCCGGCCCTGATTGATGCCCTCGCCAAAGCCACCGGGACCCGGCTTCAGGCCTTGCCGGTCAGTAAGCAAGGGTTCAGTGTCTAGGCCTAACCTAAGCTGTGCCGGGGCGGTTCGTCATAAAACCTTCACGGAACCGTCACGATATGCTGATGGTCTTGGCGTACATGAAGCAATGCGTCGTCCCCGTTTGGCCCCAGCCCGGAAAAGCAAATAACCGCCATGAACAAATTAGAGCATACCGTTCAAGCGTTTGATAACGACCTTGCCGGCCAAGAGCGTCTGGTGCTGGAAATGGGCGGCCTGGTAGAAGCGCAGTTAAGTGCGGCTATCGCTGCTTTGATGAAGCGCGACACCGAAGCGGCTGAACGCATCATCGCCAAAGACAGCGATGTCGACGACTACGAGCGCAAGATTGAAACGGGCGCTCTCAGCATTATTGCGCGCCGCCAGCCCATGGCGGCTGACCTGCGTTATGTGTTCGGGACCATCAAGATGGCGGGCTCGTTGGAGCGCATGGGTGATTACGCCAAAAATGCCGCCAAGCGTACGTTGAACTTGGCCAAGCAGCCTGATGTGACCATCCCGTCCGATCTACAGGTGCTGGGCAATACCGTCACCAAGATGCTGCATGATGTGATGAACTCATTCTCCACGCGCGATGCCAAGAAGGCGGAAGCGGTCTGGCAACGTGACTGGGAAATCGACGAGATCGCCAAGCGCGTGATGAAAAAGATCGTCGCCGATATGGGCCGTTCGGCTGTGCGCCAGGGCGGCGAAGCCAACCCCGATGTGGAAGGCCAGACCCACTTATTGTTTATCGCAAAGAACCTGGAGCGCGTGGGCGATCACGCCACCAACATCGCGGAAGTCATTCAATTCCAGCTTTCCGGTTCCTGGACGGCTGGCGAACGCCCCAAGGGCGATACAGTCTCGCGGCCTGCCAGCTCATAAAGCCTCGTTCCGGCCGTATTCCGGTTTATGCGGCCGACTGCAGCGCGGCACTGATCGCAAGCGGGATCAGCGTCATCCTGATAAGGTTTTGTGGAAATCTCGCAATGACGCTTTGCAGGGCCTCAATTGTAATCGCGTTCGGCTGTTTGACGGCCTGAGAACCATCGCCTCGCAGCAGTGTCAGGGCGCTTGCTTTACTGGCGTGCTCAAAACCTTGAACTGCGGCATTTACGGGCGCCATCAGTGGCTCCAAATGCTCATGCAGTAAGCTCAGAAATGCGGGCCATGCTATGAAGTGCCGATAAAACGATGGAATAACCGGGCCGTCTTCGCCATGAACCTGGAGGGCCAAGGCGCGCAAGGTTGCGAACGTGTCCGCAGCCAGCATTTGCAAATTCCCCATCGGAAGAAGTGGCGTCACTGCGGTTACGCCTGCCTGGGGGGCTGGCCGCGCGTTTGTCGCGGGGACGTATGTAAGCGGAGGGTCGAGCGCGAGACCCTGCAATATCGTCTCGAGTGCCTGTAAGCCCATCAGGTTGGCCGGATTGGCCCGTGCATAGGCTGTGCACGTTTGCCGTATGGCTTCAATCGCGGAGTCGTTGAGGCCGCAGTGTCCAAGCGCTGTCCGTGAGAATGTCAGTACGGGAATCTGCTGCTGAGTGGTCACAGCGGACGCGGCGTGTGTGAAAGCGCCTGATACATAAAGTGGTCCGACCTGTTCCCACACCCACTCCAAACAGCCAGGGACTGTCGCAAGGTGGCGGAAAATCAAATTCACCATAGGCACGCCTAAGCTGGCCCGAAGATCGGCGTAGATCTCGGCAATGCGCCCCGTTGCGTCCGTCTCTTTCAGTTCCGGCAGCAGGGTGTGCGACATCCCTTAGGCTGCGCGCTTCAGCATCTTTTCAAAGTCGGCGGCAGGAAGCGGTTTCGAGTAGTAGAAGCCTTGGATCACGTCGCAGCCGTTGTCGCGCAGGAAGTCGATGTGTTCCATCAGTTCCGCGCCCTCGGCGACGACTTCTAAATTCAAGCCTCGTGAAAGCCCGATGATGGCGCGTGCGATTTCAGCGGTATTCTGATTTTCCTGCACGTCGCGCACAAAGGCGCGGTCGATCTTCAGGGTCGTAATGGGGAAGCGGCCCAGATACGACAGCGACGAATAACCTGTTCCAAAATCATCGATCGATAGCCCGCAACCCAAGTCGCGTACTTTCTGCATGCGCGCGATGGCGGCATCGATATCGTTCATCAGCATGCTTTCGGTGATTTCCAACTCCAGGTACTGCGGAGCGAGGCCGGTGTCGTTCAAAGCTGCCACCACCTTGTCGACCATGTCCTTGGCGCGGAACTGGTGCGCTGACACGTTTACCGACATGCGAATGGGGTCATAACCTTTGTCCTGCCACTCTTTCGTCTGGCGGCAGGATTCGCGTAACGCCCAGGTGCCGATATCGACGATCAAGCCGGTTTCTTCTGCCACAGGAATAAAATCGCCGGGGCTGATCATGCCGCGCTGCGGGTCTTTCCAGCGGATCAACGCTTCGCCGCCTTTTACTTTGTTGGTCTGCGGGTTCACCTTGGGCTGGTAGAACAACACGAATTCATTGTTCGCCAAAGCCGCGCGCATGCGCTTTTCCAACTCCAGGCGGTTCTTGGCCTTGGCGTTCATGTCGGACGCAAAGAAACGGTATTGGTCGCCGCCCGCTTGCTTCGCGAACTGCATGGCCGACAGCGAGCCTTTCAGCAATTCATCGAAGTCTTGGCCATCGGTCGGGTAGATCGACAAGCCCACAGACAAGGTGGCGAAAATGTCTTCGCCTTTCAGGTGGAAGGGCTTTTTCACGCCATTCAGCACTTTTTCCGCAACGATCACGCTGTCGTCGATGGCGGAAATCGGCGTCATCACGGCGAACTTGTCGCCATCGAGCCGCGCCGCGGTGTCGGATTGACGCACGATCTTGCTCAACCGGTCGCCCAATTCTTTCAACAACAGATCGCCGGCGGCATAACCCAGACCGTCGTTGATCACTGTGAAGCGATCCAGGCCCATCACCAGCATGGCGATGGATTTGTTCGTGCGTTTGGCGGTGAGAATGTTTTGCCCGACACGGTCGGCGAGCAGGCTGCGGTCCGGCAGGCCCGTCAGAGGGTCGTGACCCACCTTGCGCGTGGTGCCGCTGGCGGCATCGGACTGGAAGGTCTCGGATAAAATCAGGGCGACGTATTGGCTGGGTTCGTCGCCGTCGTGTGCGACCGGCGTTAACGTCAGCGAGTGTAATTGCGCGCGTCCATCGGCGTGCTGCGAGCGGACTGAATCGAAGTGCTGACGCTCTTTGCCGGCCCACAAGCCGCTGCAGAATTCATCGTCGTTGTACTCGCGGAACAGGTCGGCCGCGTTCATGCCTTCCAGCTGAGACTTCGAATGACCTGTCAGCTTTTCAAAGGCCGGGTTTACGCGCTGAATAATGCCGGCCCTGTCGGTCACCATTACGGCATCCGATGTGGTTTCCAACACCGCCTGGAATAATGCATCGGGCTGCGCCATGACCAACGTATCTCTCGATTCCCAACCAACTGAAATCTATGGGCCTTTTTGGCCTCTGAAGATCCCGGCGACTCTTATAGCCGCCTCGGCTGAGGATGGGGAGGGCCCTGTGTGGCTGGAATGCGAAAGAATCGGCGTTCACGGCGGTGGCGAGGTGGTTTTTGCAAAGAAAACCAGGCTGATCCTGACGCGACTCCGACTTCATAGGTCACCAAACTGCAACCATCCTCAACCGTTAGGCGTTACTTCACTGACCGGTACCGCAAACGGCGTAAGCCATTCAGCGGTGTGGATCAGGCCGCCGTAGATGCCGTGTTGTCTGGTTCGCTTTGGCCGTGTTGGGGAGATGCGGTGCGCACGGCGCCGAGATTTCGCGTGCAACTGCGACAGTCGGAGGATGCTCCATGACCTATCTTGAACTCGCCCCCGTAATCGACACCGTCTACGCCGTGGCGTTGGCCGTGATCCTGCTGATCATTGTGCGCCAACAATTCAAGGGCGATAAATCGCACGAATAGCCACGCGGGCAATCATTCACTGCCGCGCGATCAGGTTTCCGCTGTTGCAGTTATGCGGCGGCGGAAACCCGGCGCGCCATGTCGCCGTAGGCCTCGGCGCACAGCGTGCTTAAAGTAGGTTGCTCTGATTGCATGTTGCTCTGGGCCCACACGATCACTTTGCTGTCGGGGCCGTAGTAACGCAGTAGCGTCTGTAGTGTCTCCAGCATATGCGCGTCGCGCGCAGCCGCGCACTCGGGCAGGCCGTAATACATCGCGCGATACATTGAACCGGCATTCTCTATCAGGCGCGCGCTGTCTGCGGGGTCCAGAAACCGCGTGCTGTCATGTTCGGCGGCACAGCGCATCTGCGCCAGGTGTGCCGTCAGGGCGGAGAGCACGCTGTATTCATGAATGCCAAGTTTAAGGGGCAACCTCTCGTACGTTTGTTGATCTAACTGCGTGAAGCGCTTGCGCGCCATAGCGGCGGCGGTCCTGTCGTGGTGCTTAAGGTGGCTAAGAGCCAAATGCGCGGCGCGCGCATGGCTGTAGAGATCAAGGCCATGAACTGCAATTCGTGCGGCCAGATTTAGCCCTGCGTTATGGCCCCGCAGCCAGTCCATTGCACCGCGCGTTTCCGCCGTGCGCCACAGACGCACCGGGCCGCGTGTAAACGGTGAAGGTGTTGCTGCACGGTAAGCGGCGTGGCGGACGTAGTGGTCGACGCGGGCTGCATCCGGCCAGTCGCTATCCACCGCGACCACGTTAAACCCGTGCTCGGTGATGAGCCGACGCGTGATATGCGCCCGCCTAGCGCGGAGTGCGGCCCGCGCGTCAGCCGGCTCCTCCAGCACAACGATGCGTGCATCGGCCACACGGTGCAGAATGCGGTCAAGATCAGGCGCCGTGACGCGGCTGCGGCTGGAACTCTGCGGCGTAATCAGGCCGTGGCGGAGTTGGATGTGGTCAAGTTTTGTCATGCGGGGCTCTTTGCGACTCACCAAACATGACGAAATAACTCCTGGGGGCCTGAAATTGTTGCATCGCCGTGTCTAAAATTTGCGTCAGGGTCATGCGGTTGTTGTTTTGAATCGAAGGCTATGTACGCAATACGTGTAGCCAGAAGATGTGGTTGGCGTGTGCGGTCAAGGTGGATGCAGATCAGCATGTGTCTGGCCACGTTTTGGCCAGGGATCAGGCGCCCCACGACAAGTGTTACGGGCAGACCCTAAAGTCGGCGCGGGGCTGTGATTGGGAGAGGGAGCGTTCACATGCGGTTTGGTTATGCGTTTTTAAGTATCGCACTGTTCGCGACGGGGGCTGCGGCTGCCGATTACAAGTCGGGCGAACCGCCGGCAATTGCGCGTGATGCGTTGGCCAAGGCTGATTACGTTAAGGGACGTGCCGCGTTTCAGGCCCGTTGCAGCGCTTGCCACACGGTGGGCGAGGGCACGGACTTGGCCGGACCCAATTTGTTTGGGCTCTTTGCGCGCCAGGTCGGGACAAAAGAAGGCTTCGATTTCTCGCCCACACTCAAAAACGCGAAATTCAAATGGACGCCGGGGCGTTTGAATGCGTGGCTGGCGGATCCCAAGACCTATCTGCCCAACAACAACATGATGATCCCCGAGCCGGTGCCTGAAAAAGACCGCCTGAACATGATCTCGTTCATGATGGTGGAATCTGGGGCGGCCGATTGGCCGCGCCCGGTGATTGCCAACGCCAACGCAGCGGCGGATACCTCGAAGCCTTATTCGGAACGCTACCCCAGCTTCTGGAACCACATGATGTTCAACACAGTCCGCTACGCCTTCGACCGCGAAGGCCAGAGCGAATATGTGATTGATGTTTACTACAACCCCGATGGCACGGTGTCCTCGAACCAAAAAGGCGTGGACGGGTTTTGGCACATCAAAGAAGGCGGTCCCGGCCCGGCGATGTTCTGCTATGCTCTGAAAGGCTTTGATGTCGAACCGGGCGTGATGGTGGAATGCATCCCCATCGCGGCTATGTCGATCCCGCGCTTTAACGAGCGGCTGTGGAAAAGCAAAGGCTACAAAGGCCAGGTGATCAACGGCGGCATTCTGCCAGGGCGTCCGCAACAGAACGGCGGCGCTGAAAAGCAAAAATCAGGATAGGGGAAGCAGGGACCTGTGAGCGAGACAAACGACAAACCCACAGGTTCCAAGCCGGCCGGCGGATGGGCCGCATTGAAGTCCAGCGCGCTTCACCTGTTGGAGAATGGCATTCCGTTCAAGGGCGCGAAGACGCTGCTCAACGTCAATCAGCCGGAAGGCTTCGACTGCCCCGGCTGCGCCTGGGGCGACCCCAAGCACACTTCTTCGTTTGAGTTTTGCGAAAACGGCGTAAAGGCGGTGAGCTGGGAAGCGACCGCCAAGCGCTGCACACCGGAAGTGATGGCTGAGCACAAAGTCAGTTGGCTTGCGGAACAAGACGACCACACCTTGGAAGGTCTGGGCCGCCTGACCGAGCCCATGATCTACGACGACGCTTCGGACACCTATCAGCCCATCAGTTGGAGCACAGCCTTCAAAGTGATCGGTGATGAATTGCGCAGCTTATCGCATCCGGACGAAGCAATTTTCTACACCTCCGGGCGCACCAGCAACGAGGCCGCATTTCTGTGGCAATTATTCGTGCGCGAGTTCGGCACCAACAACCTGCCCGATTGCTCGAACATGTGTCACGAAGCCTCGGGCGTGGCGCTGACGGAAAGCATCGGCATCGGCAAGGGCACGATTTTGCTGGAGGACATGAAACTCGCCGATGCGATTTTCATTTTTGGGCAAAACCCGGGCACCAATCACCCGCGCATGCTGACGGACCTGAAAGAAGCAGCAGCGCGCGGGGCCAAGATTGTCACGGTCAACCCGCTGCACGAGCGCGGTTTGCAAAAGTTTGTCGACCCCAAGAACCCGGTCGAGATGTTCGGTAACTTGGGCGGTGGGGGTGGGGCGCCCTTAAGCACGCACTATTTGCAAATCCAGATCGGCGGTGACTTGGCGCTGCTGAAAGGCATGATGAAGGTGATCTTCGACGCCGATGACGCGGCCCGCGCGGCGGGGCGTAAACCGGTGCTCGATGATGACTTCATTGCGCAGCATACGCTGGGTTTGGATGCGTTGATCGCTGACGTAAAAGCCGAGCCGTGGGAGCGCATTTTAAATCAGTCTGGTTTAACGCAGGCCGAGATCGAGAATGCGGCGACCATCTACATGAAAGCCGAGCGTGTCATCTGCACCTGGGCCATGGGGCTGACGCAGCACACGCTGGGTGTTGAAACCATTCAGCAGATTGTCAATCTGTTGCTCTTGCGCGGCAATATCGGGCGCGAGGGCACAGGCCCGTGCCCCGTGCGCGGACATTCCAACGTGCAGGGCGACCGCACGATGGGGATTACGGAACTGCCCAAGGCCGCGTTTCTTGAAAGCCTGAAGCGTGTGTTCAATTTCGAACCGCCCACCAAGCCCGGCGTGAATGTTATCGAAGCCATCAAGCTGATGACGGATGGTAAGGGCAAAGTGTTGCTCAGTATGGGCGGCAATTTTGCGGCGGCGACGCCTGACGCGGATCTTACGTGGGCAGCGCTGCGCAACCTCAACCTAACGGTTCACACCTCCACCAAGCTGAATCGCAGTCATTTGATCCATGGCAAAAAGGCGCTGATTTTGCCGGCGCTGGGGCGTACCGAGATCGATGTGCAGAAAACCGGGCGTCAGGCCATTACGGTTGAGGACTCGATGAGCATGGTGCATGCCAGCCAGGGTATGAACCGGCCCGCATCCGTGCATTTGCGCTCAGAGCCGTGGATCATCGCCGGGATTGCCTTGGCGGTGCGGCCTGATTCAAACATTCCCTGGGCGCAGTTCCGCGATGATTACCGTTTGATCCGCGAAAAAATTGAAGCGGTGTTTTCGGATTTCGAGAACTTCAACGACCGCATTGGCCGCGCGGGCGGATTTTATCTGGGCAACAGTGCGAAAGAGCGCATCTGGAAAACTGCAACCGGCAA
>JAEUKL010000422.1 GCA_016793005.1 Rhodospirillaceae bacterium
CTTCGGTGTCGGCCATAGCGATAATGTTGCCATGAAAATCGATGATTTCCGAGGGCACGCGGCCCGAATCCACGTGCACGCCGGGGTCGATGAAGGGCCCGAAGTTCGACATAGCCAGGTACATCACGTTCTCGAAGGCCCGCGCGCGGCGCACAATGTCCTCGCCGCCGCCGGAATAGCCTGGCCCCTTGCCCGCCCCCGTGGGGTTGAACACCAGTTCCGCGCCCTTGAACGCAAGCGAGCGCGTCACTTCGGGCCAACTTACATCGCCCGCCACAGCACAGCCGATTTTGCCCAAGGGCGTGTCGGCCACCGGCGTCAGCGCTGCGCGGCCAAATTTCGCGACATAAGCGTCGTAGATGTCGATGGGCCGCGTTTTGGCCGTCAGCGCATAGAGTTTGCGGTAGACAAGGCACAACTCGCCTTCGGGGTTCAGCATGAAGCCCGACATAAAGTAACGCCCCGGAAAGTCAGGGATTTTCTCGAACACCGCACCGGCCAGATACGCTTTCGCTTCACGCGCAGCTTTGCCCAGTTCAACTGTTTCCGGCCCCGGCAGCGTAATGCCGGCTGTTTCCCAATCAGCCACGCTACGCTTGGCGGCATAGCCCTGCACGCAGAACTCGGGGAACACCACCAACTTCGAGCCATGCTGCTTGGCCGCTGCGCGCGTCATGTCGGCGACCTTGGCCACGTTTTCCCAACGCCGGTCGATGTCAAAATCGCCTGTGGGGCCTTTGAACACCGGTTTCAAGGCCGGCTGGCATACGGTGATGTTGTACACTTCACTCATTTTTGAACTTGGCACCGAATGTAAAACCAGCCGAGGTTCAAGCCAAAGCGCTCGGCTTCATCGACCGCATAGGCATAAGCAATCGGCACGGTCATGTTTTTCTGATCATGGATCCGAAACAATGGAAACTCACGGTCCGGCGGCGACGTAAACGCGCGGTCATGGATCACAAAAACCAATGTGCGCCCATCGGGCCACGGCACTGCCGCCTCGCCGCCCTGATCGTGCAGCGTGATGGTTTTGTAAGGCTTGGTTTTGGTCATGTCGCCGTCGGCACTTTCCTGAATGCCGCAGGAAAACCAGCGGGCCTTTGTGCCTTCGACAAAATCCTCTCCAGCGCCGGGGGCGAATTCCCACACCACATTATTTTTTGCATCGCGCGCACGGTTACGTGTCCAGTGATGCTTGGGTCCAATCGTCAGGGTGTAGTCCACGGTGGTTTTGTCAGGCCGGTCGCACGATTTGGGTTTCATCGCCCCGCGGAACTGGTTTCCTTCCCACCGAATGAACACATCGCACAGGTCGCGGTCGGCGCGCATGTCAGCCAGTTTCAACGCCTCCACTTTCGCGAGATCGCTGTGTGCCCCCACCAGCACCTCGGGCTTCAAGGGGTTCAGCAAATGCAGCCGAATGGCTTGAGCCTCTATGTCCACCGTGAATTTATAAAGCCGGATGCGCGTGATCTTGGCGGGGTCGTTGTCGCGATATTCTTCCAGGTAAAACACATGCTCGCCGATCTCGGGCATGGCCACGCGTTTGATGATCGTGTGTACGCGGAAAAAAGGCGTGGTTTTGGTCACCGCCAGCCCACCGCCCGATTGGCGCACGATCTGCTCATTGTTGTCGTAGTCGCCCGGCAGCCACTCTGAAAGCAGTTTTAACTGCGCGTCAAAGTCAGCCTTGGTGTGAGCATGAGCAGGCGCAGCAAAAGCAAGAGAAATAAGCGCGGCGAACAGAATACGCATAGCGCACCTACTTCGGCGGCAGGGGTTTATAACCGAGCAGCGACACGGCCAAGCCATCCGGATCGTAGAAAATGATTTCGGTATAAATGCCGGCCTTCATGTAGGCGTCATCGTTATGCTTGGGGTACGGCGTCGGCGGTGTCAGGAACGTGTACCCGGCCTTGACCAGATCAGCGTAAATCTCATCGCCCTTGTCCGTGCCCAGCACGAACGAGCTTTGGCCCCAGTGCACCGTGCCCTGCGTCGGCGGCGGCAGGACGGGCATTTTGGGCTCGGTGATGTAAAACAGCCCGATCAGGCCTGCATCCAGCGAGGGATCAGCGGATAGATACACAATGCGCATCGTGCATTGCGGCAGGTTGATGAGTTTGCCGATAAACGGCCCCGAGACGGTTTTGTCTTCGATCACCACCATGCCCAGAATATCGCGGTAGAGCGCCAGCGACTTTTCCAAGTCCTTGCAGAAAATCGACACGCGTTTAACGGGCGAAACACGGCATTCGTTGGGCATAAAAATCCTCTCCCTCAGCAGAGCGGAACCTTAACAGGCCCAGGCGCGGCGAAAAGCGCGAAATCGCCCCCGTGTTCTTTCTCCGAGAGCGCGTTAGACTAGCTTCAGTCCGCGTGATTGCCCTGGGGAGGGAGCCATGCCGTTACAATTTTTCAAACGCCTGCGTGCTGTCGCGCCTTTGCTGGTTTTGGGCATCAGCGCTGAAGCGCAGCAAACGCCTGCCAATCCTTCGCCGCTGTTTTATGGCACGCCGATCACGCTGGAGGCCGCCCGCAAAGTGGTGGCCGCCGCTACCGCCGAAGCCAAGAAGCAGAACCTCTACATGGTGTTTGCCGTGGTCGACAGCGGCTCGAATCTCGTCCTTCTGGAACGCGCCGACGGCGCACAACTGGGTTCGATCCGCATTGCCCAGGCCAAGGCCCACACGGCGCTGGACTTACGCCGCCCCACCAAAACCCTTCAGGAGAACGTGGCCAAAGGCGGCGATAACTTGCGCTTCCTCAGCATGCCCGACGTCATCACCGTGCAGGGCGGCGAATTGCTGGTGGCGAACGGCAAGATCATCGGCGCCTTGGGGGTGTCGGGCGGCACGTCGGATCAGGATGAAGCCGTGGCCCTGGTGGGCATCGCGGCTGTGGGCGGAAAATAACCGGCTTTACGGCGCGCGGTCCTGGGGGTCCACAGACAGCGTCTTGCGGCCCGTGAACATGGCCGAGATGATGCCGCCGCCGTGCCTCAGTTCCGTCAACACCACTGCTGCGATATGCAGCACAATCAGGCCCAGCAGAACAAAGTACATTTGCTCGTGTGTTTGCACGACGGGGCTGCGCATCGCGCGCATGGCGTCGTAGGCCTCTTTGTTGACGGTCTCGTGTGCATAGGGCCTGACCAGGGCCGGGTCCAGGCCATCGGCGGCCACCCATTCGGCAATCATGCGGCCAAAGGGCGGCATGTAAACGTCCGTGCCCGCGAGAACAATTCCTGTCACGGCCTGCACGGTCAGGATCAGCAGCAGCACCGTTACGGCCATCCGGCCCAACGGCGTGTGCCCGAGGTAGGAAACGGGCTTGCCTTGGCGCACCGCCGAGAGTTCATGACCGAGTTGTGTGGCGTAGCCTTTGCGGAACGGCAACAGAGCACTCCAGCGTGCATAGGGCCCGCCGACGAACGCCCAGACCAGCCGCCAGGCCAGATTGATCGCAAAAACATAGCCGACATAAACGTGGATCGTTTTCAGCAAAATCTTGCCGTTGTTCGAGGCTCCGAGCGCACTGGCATTCAGAATGGCCGTGCCGATGGCAATCAGGCTCAGCACGCAGATCACATTCACCCAATGGAAAATGCGGGTGGAGGCGTCCCAAACTTTATATTCCTTGAGGCTCATGTGATGTCCTTCGCGGCCAAAGGTCATGGTCAGTCTTACCACGTATCATGCGCGGGCTTTGATCAGGGTCAAATAGTGGCCACAGCCCTATTCACAGCGCCGTGAGCCTGAAACAAAAAAACCCCGCCATCGCTGGCGGGGTTGATTGTTGTTTGGCTGCTTACTTGAACAGCTTCGCGAAGTTGCGGCGCTTGCGCTTCTTCCAGAACCCACGGTGATAGGCATCAGAAGCGATCAGCGGGATCACGCTGGAGGCTTCCGCAAACACCATCTGTTCGCAGGCCGCATCGACCTTGCCCCACGAGTTGGCTTCTTTCAGCGTCGAGGACGAGCAGGCGCCGTCGCGCACATCGGCGACCGTGATCTGCACCGCGTATTTGTGCATTTCCACATCTTCATGGCCCAACACTTCGGCGCAAACGACGGTGTCCTGCACGAAGTTCTTGGGCACGCCGCCGCCAATCATCATCAGACCGGTGGTGCCGGCTTTCAACTTGATGTCGGTCAGTTCGCGGAAGTCGGCAATCGCGTCGATCACCATGTGCTTCTTCGGGTTATCAACCTGGTGCTTCACCAGGCCGAAACCGGCGGAACTGTCCACGAAGGCCGGGCAGAAAATTGGCACGCCGTGATCGTACGCCAGTTCGACCAGCGAGTTTTTCTTCTTGGCGTTCTTCTTCAACCAGCGGCCCATCTCATGGATGAATTCGCGGCTGGAATAAGCGCGCGGCTCCAGACTGTTGGCGATCTTGCCAATCGTGTGGTCGCAGTACTGCAACTCTTCTTCGTCGATGTAGGTGTCGTAGATACGGTCGATGTAGAGCGAACGCAGTTCCTTGTCGTCGATGAACTGGCTGCCTTGGAAGTGCTTGAAACCCAGGGCTTCAAAGAAGTCCATGTCCACAATCGAGGCGCCGGTCGACACAATGGCGTCGACCATGCCGTACTTCACCATGTCGGCGTACACTTGCATGCAACCGCCGGCCGAGGTCGAGCCCGCCAATGTCAAAACAATGGAGCACTTGGGATCGGCCAGCATTTGATTGTAGATCTCAGCCGCCTTGGCGGTGTCGCGCGAGGTGAACGACATCTTGCCCATGGCATTGATGATCGGGCGCGCATCGAATTTGGTGAAGTCGATGTGTTCAACCGGCGTGGAGAGCAGCGCCGCCTTTTTATTCGTCTTTTTGTTCTTCTTCACAGCCATGGGAAGTCGGTCCTTTCGTGATGGCGGAAAGCCTAAAATCGTAAAACGTGGGCGTAGAAATGTCCGAGTGCCTGCCAGAGTCAAGGTCCAAGAGGACCTCGGGTTCCAACAGGCGTAACGCAGGCCAGCGGGTATCCGGTTAGGCCGGACACCCGCCGCAAGCGGTATTCATAAATTCAGGGCTATTTAGCCGACAGCGGCGACGCGGAGCCATCCCCGGCAGCGTTAAGATTGGGTGACGCCACCTCGGGCTCCACCGGGCTTAAGGCCAACTGGACTGGCTGCGCGGACTTGGTTTTGCCGGCACGGCGCATGGCTGAAACGGCCTGGGCCACGGCTTCCGCCGGGGCGGCCATAACAGCTTTCTTGCGCGGACGCTCGAAGGCAAACGGCGACGCTTCCGGCCACACGGTCGCCACCGTCTCCGAATGGAAGCCGTTAAAGCGGGTCTGCATGGTGGCACCGTAAGCCCCCAGCATGCCGATTTCGATCCAGTCGCCTTCCTGCGTGTCCTCGGGCAGGAGGAAGGGACCCTTCATCTTGTCCAGGTTGTCGCAGGTGGGGCCGTAAAACATGAACGGCACCAGCTTCTCGGACGGCGCCTTGCCGCCCGCATCTTTATGGGTGTTGCCGCGGCCAGATTTCATGGGGCGCACCAAGCGCACCGGGAAGCGCCAACCGAGCGCACCGGCATCGAACAAGCTGCCGTAGGTGCCGTCGTTCAGGTACAGGCGGCGGCCCTTACGAAGGGTCACGCGCACCAGCATGGCGCCAGCAGCGGCCACCATGGCGCGGCCGGGTTCGCACCACAGCTCGGCCCCCTGCTCCACAAACGGCTGAGAGGCAGCTTTGATGGCGTCCATAAAGCGTTCCAGCGGCGGCGGCACCATGCCCGGGTAGACGGCGGGGAAGCCACCGCCGACGTCCAGGATGTCCAGCTTCACCTTGGC
>JAEUKL010000046.1 GCA_016793005.1 Rhodospirillaceae bacterium
TAAGCGTGCGCGCGGCTCGCTCCACCGATTTGGCTAGGGGAGCGCGGTGCTGCGCCAGCTTTCTAGAATGTCGCTTACTTCGCGGCTGACAATTAACCGCGCCTCGGCGCGAGCCATACCGGAGATCGCCAAAAGTCGATCGTAGTCGGTAAGTTGGTGGCGGGCGAAGGTTGAGGCCACAATGCCGACGACCTTGCCTAGCGAGGCTTCTGTCCACCGTTTGGCCAGAATCCGTTCGATGAGGATCTCGCGGTATTCCGGCGGGCAGCGAGCTTGATGTTTGCGAAAATGTCGCTCGACCGTCCGCCGGGTGAATAATGTGCCTTGCTGCATGCGATGCCTCCAAGGAGACGCTCGCATCGGCCTACGCCAAAAGGGGTCGCATGAGGTGCTTGGGGGCCGCCAAAAGGGTAGCTCAGCGACATGCCTTCCGATGTTGCCGTCAGCTAATCGCCAACCTTGGGGGGCGGCAGTTCGTTCGGCGTTCCCCACGACAATAGCCAGGCTTTCACAGCCTCGTGGCTGATAGTCCGGCCTGCCTCAATGTCGGCAATGCCCTCGGCGGTCGCTTCCTGGTCGTCGTCAAAGTTGTCGGCTTGGGAGTTCACGCAGTCCAACTACCACAACACCCGACCGCCCGGCCACACCGGTCCGACGCCTACGCCTTTACGGCCACACGGTGTAATGGAGGAGAGAGAGCCAACACATGCGCCAGCGCGAATGGCTTGGCGGCGGTCCGCAGGATTTCAGTCGCCGCCTCGTAGGCTTCAGACGGGACCACTCGGTCCGGAGGCGTTGCGGCGGGACCCCTAGTGTGCGCCCTTCACAGACCCTGAGGAGCGCACCGCTCGCCTTCTTGCTGCCCATCGCGATAGCGGGGACATCACAACTGAGCAAACTCAGGGACGCCCAGTGTTGCGGCGGGACATCCACTTCTGCGTTTTTACATCGGTGCTTGGTGGCGTAGCGTTTGACGGCTCGCACGTCGGCGGCCGGATCGAACAAGCGGATGCAGGCGTCCAGATGGTCAAGGTCGCAGACGACCTTGCGGACTTCGGCCTCTAGCTCCTTGCGGTAGCGGTCCAGCTCGGCACGCTTGGCGACAAGGCCGGAGAGGGTGTTGGGGCGCTCTATGGTCATATACACCACGACATCATGTCTTCGTATATATCACACCATATCCGATGACATACGCCGCGCTTTTGGTGCGTTTGCTACATAATACCGCAGTTTTGTCATATCGTGTTCGAATAGGTCAGTCGCCATTTCTGGTTCTACATAAGCATCGCTGATGCGAATTGTTGGCACATCCTTAAAAAGGACGCGCCTTAATTGGTCCATTGACTGAGTATTGATCTCAAGCGTTTTTTGAAGAAGCTGTACGCTTAGCAGCTTCTTCGCGAACCACATTTTAAAGCCACGAGGTTTAGGCTCGGGGTAGATGCCGACGCCTACATTAATAACGCGAATATTCTCACGCTTGATATTCATGGGGCCAACCGCATCGGCAATCGCGTACAGACTGGGATTATTTGCGCAATAACCACCATCTATCAGTTCGATTTTGTCGCCACCACTTGTGGTGATGACCTTCTTTTCAAAAAACGGATACGCCGAACACGAAGCTTCCACGGCATCTGCGATCTTGCAGCCAAAGCCGGGATCGAAAGTCCCGGTACGCCCGTGAGCGCGGTTTGGGTCATTCTTGAAAATGAGTGGTGTTTCTTCCATCCAACGAGTTGCGACAATCCCAATACCCGTTTTCACATCTTTGAATGTCTTGTCCGCAAAAACCTTGTTGGCCAGTTTGCTAAGGGCATCTGATTTTGCCTTTGAGCTGATTGCGCTCGTGACCGTTGGAACATGCTCCTTATAAAGCTCGTAAATCGTATCAACGTCGTTACCCAACGCAAGCAATGCTGCGATTATCGAGCCTGTGCTGGTTCCAAAAATAAGATCAAAGCGCTTGTGAAGCGGGTAACCCAACATTCCTTCGATCTCTTTAAGGACGCCGAGCGTGTAAAAGCCTTTAGCCCCACCGCCGTCTAGCGACAAAATGCGGTAGACCCCATCTTTGGCATGATCTGAAGAGAGCGATTGTTGTGACCCCATACATAGTCCCCTGCGTCGTATGACCGCGTACTATGTATTCACGTTTCGGTGGTTTTCCAGTGGGAGGGGTACTAAAAATTGGTTATCGCCTAATATCCCGGAATCGTTCACAAATCCCGGCATACAACCTGCGTCTGATAGCGATACTCCGCATACCAAAGCGCTATGGCCACAGCCAAAACCAAATCGTCATGCGCGCCTACGCGCGCGGCAAACGTCATGTTTCCGGCCTGGGTAAAGTTAACACGGAAGTTCTGTAGCTCTTTTTTCAAGGCCACAAGGTCGGGCAGATCGCCAGCAATCTCGAGTTCGCCGCTGTGCAGCATGGCTTGAAGACGGCTGACTAATTGCAGCTTCGCAACGCGGTAGCCTTCATCGGTTTGGGTTTCGTTTTCGCCTGCCGTAATAGTGCAGCCGATTGGATAAACGCCTATGCTCTTGAACATATCGAACACGGCACGGCCAACACCGGTCTGATCGATAATCAAGGCTGTTCTGGGCGTGTTGGACAGTGGCGGTCTGCCGAGCAGGCTGTGCACATGGGCCACTTGCTCGGTATAGCTAGTGCCAAGCTTTAAGCGCTCCAAGTGCCGCAATATATAAGTGACCTTATCTTTCTTTGGGTCTGGTGCCCAAAATTCGCGCGCACTGCCATCACGCTGTATGCGGCGGTGCATTAGAGAGCACCCTGGCAATGTTTCGCGCTCGATAACTGCAATGGCCGTAGGGTCGGTGGTTTGGCCCAAGTCCACGCCAACGGTGAACACGCTGCGTATTGCCATCACCTGTGCTGTCTTAATTTCCTCGGGGGAATAATAGACGGTCATGCTGGTATCCCCGCCAATGTGCTGGGCCATAAGCTGGTGCGCGCTGTCTTGATGGCATTTTCAATGATGGCTGTGCTGAACACTTGTTCGTCTGTGTCGACAAACTCACACATATATTCTTGCCGGTACTGCAATTCGCCAATTGAGCGACGTTCTTCCGCAAGCCAAGCGGCATCAATGCGTGGGCACATATCGGCCGTGATGCGTGTGCGGTGCCAGCGCTCACCGTTGGTCCATGCCTCGTAGAACCAACCGCGACACCCATATGGAGTTGTCAACGCGATGAGCTTGCCGCGTGTAGTGGCCAACATTGGGCGCATAGCGGCGTAGAGCGAATCTTCGATGCGGCTGGCTTCATCCATAATGATGAGTTTGGGTGCGCTATAGCCGCGAATGGTGGCTTCGGTGCCAGGTAGCGCGATAATGCGACTGCCGTTATTGAACTCGACACGCAAAGCGCTTTCCTGGTCAGTGCCGGGTGTAACCTCAAGTCCTTGGTGGAATTCCTTAGTTTTACGGAATAGCTCTTGGCTTTGGCGTAAGCTGGGCGATACCAGCAGCACAAGCGCAGGTGCATCGTACAAGGCGGTGTGGACAGCGAGCGCGGCACACGTTGTAGATTTGCCAGATTGACGACTGCACAACAGCAAGTGCCGATCATTGGCATCGGTAAGAACCTTCTCCTGCCACTGGTCAGGCTCAAGGCCCGCTGCGGCCATGATCTGAGAAGGGTCAGCCGCAATGGCAAAGTCAGTGAGCAGACGGGACATGGTCTAATGCCGGTGCAGGCGTGCGCTCTAATTCCTGCAATGCACGTGACACAGCCTTAGCCGCATCGGGGAATGGCTTGAGCGCACTGGTGATGGCGTGGCGTAGTTGCAGGTATTCGGGCGCAATAAGAAAGTTATTAGTCACATGCCGCGTGTGGTTGGCCAACTCGCCCACGATCTTGGCGATGGTCTGCGTGTTTTTAAGCAGCACATCGTGAAAGCGTGATACCGCGACGGGGTCCATATTCTGTTCGGCACGGTCAATCTGCTGAAGAACGTGCGCCTTCTGCCAGATCAACGTCTGTAAAATGCCTTCGCTTTCGTCTTTGCGGAGTTTGTCGATATCAATAACGGAAGCGATGCCATTGCTAGATAGCAACGCGACTTCAAGCTGGGGCGGGAGGTGTCCGTTCTTCTTATGTCGGTTAAGCGCATCTCGTGAAATGTTAAAACGCTTGGCGATGCGTTGCACAGCTACCCGATTGGCGAGCGAGTGCTCTATCTCGGCGCGGCGAGGATGCGCGCAAATGGAGCACTGGCTTTTCACAGATACTTCTCGGCCAAAGCGCTGGCATCGCGTGCGGCCTTATCTAGTTTGACCGCCTTGGCAATTTCCGCTTCAGGATGCAGCTTACGCACGTGATCTTGCAGCACGTGTAGCCCGCTGGTGATCATGTCTGAGCACCGGTCCAGCTTTTCAAAGCGTTCCAACTCCGCTCCGAAATGATTTCGGCGGTACGTTTGGCGCAAAAGTTCTTGCTGATTGACGTTGGTCTTTGCGTCTACGTGGTCCATGCCGGACAGGTAGCCGGGGGCATTAAGCAAAGCACCAAGCGTTACGGTGTCACCGTCCTGTGCCGCACGCATTGAGCGCGTTAAGCGTTCTTCATCCGATAGATTGCGGAAGTACTCGCGGATTTGCTGCGCTGTAACGCTGTAATGCGCACCCGGCTCTTGCGGCAGCAGCAATGGTGCGTTGCTGATTTCAGTAATGCGGGCGCGCTCACGGTCAATCGCGTTGCTGTGTGGTGCCGTTATGTCCAGCAGGTTACGCATAACCTTTGCGGCGTAGTCTGCACTGCGCTTGAGGTTGGCCGCGTGCGTGTACATGGGGTTGGCCATGTGTGCGGTGTGGGCCTGCATGATGGATGTGTATGCACGTTCCAGCGCTTGCCCCCAACCAATCACAGCTTGGCTTGCTTCATCGTTGGCCTTGGGGTCAGCATTAGGCGCATGGTGCGCGAATACAGCGCTATTAAGTGCGGGCGGTGGCAGTGCCATGAGCGGCCTCCTTAGGTGACAGTCGAAGGGCTGTTTTAAGATGTTGGACGATGCGTTTCTGGGCATCGCACATATCCAGCCATGTGATCGTATCTTCGCCCAGGTAGGCAGAATCTGCGGGCGGTGCGGCCAGCATCTGCCGGTACTTGGTAAGGGCCGCATCGAATTGCGCGGCGAGGGTAGGTAGCTTGAGTGGGGCTTTAGCCATGGCAACATTCCTAGTTCGAGGGCGGCAGGCCAAGATTTCGGAGGGTTACCTGCAACCCTGACCTGCCGGTGACTAAGGTGGAGGCCCCACATCACGGAGCTAATTTGGCGCACAGTTTGTGTGCGCGCATCGACGTCGGAAGCGTCGTTGATAACTATCGTCGTAGAGCGCGGTGCATGTGTTGCACGACGCTCAATGCACATCGAAATGCCTATCCTGGTTACATTTTTCTGAGCACAGCTAAAACGTCTGTGCGTGCAAATACTTACGACTAAGAGCAGCAGATGTGAGATTTGGGGGCGCAAAACGGTTGGGCGAATGTGCGCTAGAGATGAGCGGTCCAGTGTTGTTAACGCGCCTGCCGCGCCCAAAGGTGGGGGATCAAGGGGGATTCCCCGGTACTCCTGCTATACCCCTTGAACTAAAGGGCGAAGCACGCAACACAACTGGCAACGCTTTATGGCCGATCCCCCACGATCCCCCACTCCTAGTCTTTCGGCCATAACTCAGGCCGATAAAAATCATCGCTTTCTGTAAGCGCGTCGCGCAATGCGATGCCAGTATAGTAGTTGCCGTCGTTCTCTTTCTTACGATTAACTCCCGGTACGCGCATTAAGCGCGGGCCAAACTTTTTTATAGAGGTCCATTCGGCATTATTTGATTGGCACCATGCCTTCCAGGACTCGAACAACGCACTTGCCTTTGCTGGTTTCTTCTTCGTGGCTTCTTTGCCAACTAAACAGCACTCTTTAATCCAACTGCCGAGCGTGTCTTCGTCTTCCAGATAATCGTTCGTAGCTTCAAGTACGGCTTCGGGTGGGGCAAGCCCTGTGCGTTGCCAAGCGAGGCAACCTGTGATGGCCCATTGCAGGATCTGAGGCCATTCATTCTTTAGTGTGGCGCTCAACGACGTGTCAGCAACTAATGCGCCTTCAATCGCTTTGTTAGGATCGGCGTACTTAATATTGAATGCCACGAGATGAAGGCGGCGACGCCACGCATCATCAACATTCCTAATATGCGGGCGGTTATTTCCCGAAATTATAATCTTAAACGTCGGGAGAAATTCAAAGTTGTCTCGATATAAAAACCGCGCTGAAACCTTATCGCTACCGGTTAAGGTCTTCACTTTCTGTTCGTCAAAACTTTTACCCTCCTCGGTCTCGGCGGCGACTACGAGCCGTGCACCATGCAAGCCAGCAATGTCTGTAGAGTGCTTGGTGTGTTTTGTGTACGTGAAGGTGTCTAGTGGTGCGGTTTTGCCATAGTCTCTTAGTATGCCAAGTAAGGTACGCATAAATGTACCTTTGCCATTCCCGCCAGGACCATAGAAGACGAATAACGCGTCTTCCTGAGTTAGGCCGGTTAGTATGTAACCCACTGCTCTTTGTAGATAACTGACTACTTCTAAGTCCCCGTTGCAGACTTCTTGCAGAAACTGCATCCAACGCTTTGGTTCGCCACCTTTGGGGCCGACCGCTGTGCACTTGGTTATCAAGTCGGCTGGATCATGTGGCCGTAATTGGCCACTGCAAAGATCAACAGTTCCATCTGGGGTATTAAGCAGCATTGGGTCTTTGTCTAAATCGTTTGGTGCAACCGCATGACGTCTATCACTACGTGCTAACTGGTCGACTGCGTCGATGCAGGGCTTGTCCAAAAGCCGTTTGACCGCAGCCGTAATCTCGTTCTGCTCGGATGTAATCTTTTCCATCTGAGTACGCACAAGATATTGAACATGGCGAGTTTCGTCCGCTTGCCAATGCGTAGTGTTCCATACCAACCAGCCGTTAGTCTTTTCGCAATAACGAAGCGTATTTGTGTGATCGGTTGAAAAGCGTAACGCAAGGGCATGATGAGAAAGCTGGAGATTTACCGGCCTTCCGGCATCAAGGCCCAGCCAATCGGCAATCAGCGCGAAGATATCATCGCCCAAGATTTCCCTGAGCTTCGTTGCGCCAGTTATCTTCTTTTTCTTATCAGTGTGCTGGGCGCGTTTGCGGGCCAACTTGGCGTGCTCGTCGTCACGCGCCGCGCTGCAAACGGCTTCGACGAAGTTTTCAACCTCACCAGTTCTCCAACCTTGGCGCTTGAGCGTGCCTGCTAAGGCCAAGCATAGATCGTTATGCTGGCCCGCGAACTGGTCCCACGTTAACGCGAGGAGTGATGCTGCGGCGTAACGGCGTACCGCTGTGCAAAGTGCTGTACCATCAACTTCACTAGGTTGGGGGTTAGACACATCCCATTCTACAATTTCGCCGTTTGGGTGAATGGACCCTGGCATCATTGTGTAGTGATTGCTTGCAAAGAACTCGATGATCTTTGCTTTGCCGTTAGGGTTTAGGTGCGCCAAGTCTGCGGTTAGGCCAAGGGAGAAAGTCTCTGTGCCGGGCGCAATGTATAGGCGGTGACTACTGCGCGCAGTCGCACGGCCGAATACGGCTTTGGTTGGCGGCAGAATTGCGTCTACCAAAGTGGGATTTAGGTAATCTAGATCAACGTCAACGACCCACTTGCTACACTCGCCAGTTTTCAATCCGATATTGTCGCGCGGCTTAAAGTCAGTCGGTCCAAATGCAACATCGGGCCATCTCTCATTGCACGGTTTTTTCAAGCCCGGTCGCAGCGGTAAGAACTGGTATGGCCCACCGGCAAGGCGAGTTGCTTGCGTGTAGGCTGCGCAGCGCGTGCCCTTATCAGCGCTGGCCGTTTGTGCTACTTTATTTGTCGTGACTGTTTTGTTTTTCTTATGGCCCTCGGTCTTGCCACCGGGGGCTTTTTCTTTATCGCTTGCGCGTTGAGGCATTTGTTGCCCTCCGCGAATCAAGCCATGCATCCAAATCGGCGCGCTTGTAGCGAACCGCTGCGGAACCCAAGCGTGTTATGACTGGGCCAGTACCTTTGGCAGCGAGCTTATTGAGAAAGCTAACGCTAACGCCAAGGTGCTTGGCCGCTTGTGGGCGTGTAAGAAATTCCTGCTGAGCGCGTTGATCGCGTGTGCTTCCCGCAAGAGCGAGAAGAAGATCAACGGGAATGCGTTGCAATGCATCACGCCACTCAGGCGGAAGAGTTTCGATGCTGAGCATGAGTCCTCTCGTTCTCGGCTTTCGCCAAGTTGAAAAACCATTTCGATGTTTGGTTTTCCCGATTTTCGAGAGTAGGACGCCGGGGAGGCGGCTTTTTACGCATCTTGCGATACGTAGTCCATCAAGGCTCCGGTTTCGCCGCCTTGCTACAGGGCTTACTGCGACACTGCTATCTATGTACGTCCAAAAATATTCTGGAACAAGTTTTTTGTTGCCCAGGAAATTATGCAGCAACACCCGTTTGCATTCGCTGCGCTAATTCATTGTCTGTGATTGGTTTGCCGCGTTCCAAGCCTTCTTTTAAAAGCAGTTTTACAATTTCAGGAGCAAGCCCTGCCATGTTGAACATGCGCTGGCCAAACCGTTTTGAATGCAGATTCCAGAGTTCTTCCAGAGAAGTAGGCAAAGGCTCTCTGATACCAGCGAGGCGCAAGATTTCATCGGTGATTTGCTGCATACGTTCTCGCAAGTCCTCAATGTCGGAAGCGTTGTAGCGATCAGTAATCGTTCTGTCCGAATGGTCCATAAGCCGCGTTACGAAAACGCGAGACATCAGCCTGTCTGCCACCGTGGAAAATGTGCGCCGGAGATCATGCGGCGTCAGGTGCAGCCCGATCTTTTCGCTTACAAGGCCAAGCGGGAATTTCAACTCCATAACGTGGCCCGTTGCGGATACAGCAGACCATACCCAATCTTCGCTATTAGTGGCTAAACGCCGCTCTTTCAGCATTGCCAGCAAGAAATCAGAAAGAGGTAGCACGTGCTTTCGTTTAGATTTTGTTTTCTGAGAGGAGGCCGTGATCGTCTTTGCATCGAAATCTATTTGGTCCCAACGAAGCGACCGCGCTTCCTCACGGCGCTTACCTGTCAACACGATATAGCGCAATAAGTCGCGGTGTGTGGTGTTCGCTAACTGTCCGGTTGCTTCCCAGAACTTTGTAAATAGATGATTCGGGACGCAGCTGTCGCGTTTCTGCTCGCCATACCAAAGCCCCTTGTCGGCGAGCACGCGCACCGGGTTCTCGGGAAGTGCCTTGTCGGAGATCTTGGCGAAGATAATGGTAGCTCTTAGGGCGCGCATGGCACGGTTTGCCGTTATCTCAACCTTTGCGTAGGCGCGCCGCTGTTTAATCTCGCCGGGCAATTCCTTGTGCCGCTTCTCCACATCTTCTCTTGTGATGTTACGGAGGGGCCAGTCATGCCAGCCTTTGAAATAGAAGCGCATCATATCTTCGTAATCTTCAAGAGACCTTTCGCGCAGTTTTTTGTGGCTTTTTACCCACGCAATTCTTTCTTCGACCACCGTTAGTAGGGTTCGCTGACTTGCTGCTGTCTGCTTTTCTTGCTCGCGTGGGTCAATGCCGTCCCCAGCGCGGGTTAAATACCAGCGTGCCTTTTGTTTAGCTTCTTCAAACGTAAGCGCGCCGACGCGACCCAGAGCTATACGAGGGCGCTTGGGTTTGCCCTTCTTATTTGTTTTACCTTTGATGGTGATTCGAACGATGTAAGTTTTCGTGTCTTCAAGGGGTGAAAGCATCACACCAAAGCCACGTAGCTTTGTGTCCCAGATAATCTTGTAAAACGGGTTGCCCTTCGCATCAGTTAAACCTGTGCGGGCTTGCATACGTTCGACGGCGGTAGCGGTAAGGCTTTGTTTGCTGTCCATTTGACCCTCCCGCCTAGTACCAAATTAGCACCCAATGTCGTGTATCGACGGGCATTCCTGGGTACTGGCGTAAGCCCTCGATAGTTCCGGGGCTTCAGGCAAGGCAAGCAAAACAAGGGTTTAGGAAAGCGGGTACACCAATAAACATCCGGGTACACAGTAGCGGTGGCTACTTAGGAATCTGGTGCTCTATCCAGCTGAGCTACGGGGACACATAACAAAAAATATGGCCGCAAGGCCCGCGCTTTATCAAGGTCCGCGCTTTATATCATTTCTGGTGTGGAAAAATAGTTACGCCGACCGGTTCACACTCAGCATGTTGCCGTCGGGGTCTTTGAACCAGGCCACTTGGGCTTTGCCGTCAGGGGCCGTCCAGATGCCCAAGTCATCTTGCCCGAACCCTTCATAAATCAGGAATGTCACGCCTTTGGTGCGTAAGGCGCTCACGGCGGCGCGCACATCGTCTACGTCAAAGCCTAGCACCGGGTGTTCGCCCGGTTTGAAGTTGGGAATATCCGAGAGGCGCAGCATCGTCCCGGACATATCAAACACGGCTGCGAACTGATCTTCTGAGGTGCACTTTAAGCCAAGTGTGTCGCGGTAGAACGGCGGCGCTGTTGCGCGGTTGGCCGTGCCGACAAAAGCCACTGGTCTTGCGTCTGATAAAATACCCATGCTCGCGCACCCTTTGTTGCGGGTACTTAGTCTAGCCAATTGGCGGGTTGACCGGAATGGCGACCCATCTGCGGACGTGGCCCTGAATGTAAAAAAGGCGCGAGCAGAACCCTCGCGCCTTTCAGCATTTTATGAACCTTTTTAGGTTGCGCAGGCTTAGTTAGCCCGCACGCTTAATTCACCAATATTTTTAATTCACCCACATGGGTTCCAGGTTGTTTTGCAAAATCGCACCCCAGGCCTGTTCGAAGGTCTGGGCCGCGCCCAGCGTGTCGCCTGAAGCCGAGTAGATGGTCCATACCGGCGCATCGTTCACCAGGGTGCGGCGCGTGTAGGCGATCTGGTTCAAACCCATGCGCGCAAAATCCACCGGGGCCGCGCCAGGGGCTTCAGCGTTGTTGTTGTCGTCGTCCAGATCATCGAGGTCGTTGTCATACGTGTCGTTCATGGGACACACCTTTCTGGCCATCAGGGCCTATTCCGCTGGGTTTTACTCAGTCGGATTCACGTCAATTGTTTTTGCGGGCTTCGTCTTGCCGTTCAGATTCTTAATCTGCACTTGCGTTACCTTCGGCTGCGGCACCGGCCGTTCCAGGTCGATGTGCAGCAAACCGTTGGTGATGGCCGCGCCACGCACCTCAATGCCTTCCGCGAGCACAAAGCTTCGCGTGAACTGCCGCGAGGCAATGCCCCGGTGCAGGAATATACGATTGGTGGTGTCTTCCTGTTGCTTGCCGCGAATGACAAGCTGGTTGTCTTCCACATTCACCGACAAATCCTCATCGCCAAAGCCGGCCACGGCTAAGGTAATGCGCAAGCGATGCTCGCCGGTTTGCTCGATGTTGTAAGGGGGGTAGCCTTCGGCCGCGGTTTTGTTGGCGCGGTCAAGAACCCGTTCGATATGCTCGAACCCCAGCAGCAGGGGGCTCGAAAAAACTGAAACCCGTGTCATCTGTTCTCCGTCTCCTCATCCGAGCGAGACTTGTGTGGTCGGCATTACCCACCAATGCGGCATAACGCTTACCCCTTATTTTGGGCGGAATTCCTCCGGCGTCAAGGTCAGGGCGGCCACATTTCCCTCTTTACTTTGAGGGGGTTAGGGGGCCGCGAAGAAGGGCGTAAGCACGTTGTGCCAATCGGCCATTTTGGGGGACAGGTCGGCCACGGATGCATGGGGGGCCAGGGCAGCGCAGTCCGCATTCTTGGCGTAAATCGCTTCCCACGTGGGCACGGCGAACAACGCAGGCGCCTTTAAGCGCGGCAGGCGTTCGCGCATGGGATAGGTCCACATGGCGGCGTAGGCCTTTTGGTACTGATCGCCGATTTTCAGCATCTCCATCACACGCAAATGAATCATCGCCACGTCGATGGCGTTTTCGGTCCATAAAATGCCTGCCTTGGTGCGGTTGAACCAGGGCCAGAACAAATTCTGATCGCGCATGATCGCCCACGCACGTACCAAGTGCGAGCCGTCCCACTGCGGTGCGATGGACGGCGTGTAGTGCGCCAACAGCGATTTTTGTTCGTCACCTTCGTAGATGCCCACACCCGCCAGCACGAGGTGCCTGACCAGGGCCGGGGCCTGGAAGCTCATCTCCATGGCGATGGGTCCGCCGGAATAGCGGCCGATGATATCAACGTCGGCGATGCCCGCATTCTTCAGCGCTTCAATCACAATCTCGGCGTACGCGGCCGATGTGATGTTGGCAGGGTCGATCACGTTATCGGACTCGCCATTGCCCGGCAGGTCCAAGGCCAGCACAGGCCGCGTCCCGATGTAGGGCGCTACAATGGGTTCAACGAGGCGCGATGACCCTGCGGGATCGTGCAACGCCAGAAGTGGGCGCTGTGTTCCATCCAATGCACCACGCACGCGCAACTGTCCGCCGCGCGCGGGGATGTAGAAATTCTGCACTTTATTCAGGCCAGCATCATGATCGGCCGGTGCCGGCGGCGGTGCGCTGAGATTTGCAGCAGCAAGGTGCTGCTTGATGTGGTCGATCTGGACCTGAAAGCGCGTGGCCGGCGTGCACGGCAGTATTGTAAAATTTTCCGGCAATCCTTTGGCGATCAGCGCATCGGTGTGCGGCAGCAACGGGCTGGCGGCATTACGCACGACCGATGTAGGCACTGTCACCTGTGATGTATTCTCCCACGTCTCGACCACCATGGCCTCGTAATAGGCTTTCTTGTAGCCAGGGCCAGCATACAGGTAGTCGTTGACGTAATGCTGAATAAACTCTGGGGGCGGCACATCGTTATTCAGCCGGTCTGCTTTAAGCGATGACTGCCAGGGAAAATAAACGGCCAGGTGACGGCACATGTCCCACATCTTCAGAAGGTGCGTGCCATCGCGCACCGGCGTAATGTCCTGAAAATAGCCGGTAGCAATATGCTGGCCCGCTTCGCCGCCGAAATCGCCGTTGGCATCCAACAGCAAGGCTTCAACTCTGGTGGGGTATTTGCGGGCAAACTGAATGCCGATCTGCGCACCCGTTGCCGCGCCATAAACGAATGTTTTGCTGATGCCTAACTTATCCAGCACGCGCGCCAGGGCATCGGCATAGCCCCACAGTTCGGTGGCATCAGCCACAATGTCATCCGACAGCCCATAGCCCGGCGTGTCGAGCGCGATGCAGGTGAACAGATCCGAAAACGCGGTAATCGCCGCCGTCATGCTGGCCGATGAGTTGGGCGAGGGGTGCATAATGATCAGCGGCGGGCCATGGCCTGCCCGCCGGTAATGAACCTGCTGACCTTCTCCCATACTGAGGAAATGGCGTGTAATCGGCTGCGGCATATCATGCTCACTCAAATAAAAACCCCACCCAGTTTATGACCGGGCGGGGTTTGCCGCGAAGCTGAATTGAAGCCGTGTTTACTTCGTGGCTTCCGCCACTTGGTTCAGGGGCTTCATGCTCTTGGACAAGACCGTATCAATAGCCTGGGCATAGGCCTCGATGATCGGTGCGTTGTACTTGCCCACGGGCAACCCGTTGTAGATCACCTTGGTGCCCTCAATATCGAACGTACGCGTGTAGGGCACGCTCCAGTCCGAATAGTCAATCGGCTGGTAGATGTCGTAGCCCGGAAAGCCTTCAAAGTTGAACATGGCGTGGCTGAACAGCGTATCCGTGTTTTCGGCGAAGAACTCAATCGGCAGGTTGATCACGTAATCGTATTTCGCCTTCACACCGTCCCACGAGGCCCGATTGGTGGAGAGATACTTGCCCTTAGGGTCGCTGTGCGGATCGGCGAAGTGATCTTGCGTTTTCACCACCTCGACCTTGCTGAACTTGTATTCGTCGGCCAGCACTTTCTTGGCGGCATCGATCATGCCGTCTACGTACGGCGGGGCCAGCGCAATCCAGGCTTCGTTGGGCACGTTGTCCCAAGCCATGCCGTGGATCGAGACCAGCACCTTCACTTTGGCGTCCGGGGGCAGCGTGTTCAGGCGGTCCCGCAGCATCGTCAGGTAGGCATCTTTCAGCACCGGGAACTCACCCAATTGCGGCGTGATGATCAGTTTGATCTGCTTGTTGTGTTCGTGCTCCCACTCCTCAATATAATGCATAGTGTGCTTGATCGAGCCGTTGAACTCTTCGTGGTGCGAGTAGATGGGGCGCGGGGCGGCCATCACAACCGTATCCACACCTTCATCCAGCAGCGAGCGCAACTGCCTGCGGGCTTCGCCAAAATCCTCGGCGGTGACAAAGCGGTACGGCACGTCGCCGTACTTCGCTTTAATTTTGGCAATGCCGCCCTCTACGATGGCGCGCTCGCCGGCTTCGTGTGGGATTTTACCGTTCACCAGGCCCTTGCCGGGGCCGTAGTAGTAAATGCGGGCTTTGGTGGCCAGCTTCTGTGCCTGCACCGGCATGCCGCCCTGGCGTCCGCTATAGAGGAAGTAGCCATGGTCGAAGTGCATGTTGGGATTAGGCGGCACCCACTTCACTTCACCTTGTTCGTACTTCTCCATGTACGATTCCCCGTCCACATCAATCGTGTTGCCGTACACATCCATCAGGTTCGTCGGCTTGAACGGCTTGAACTCGTAAAACTTCTCTGTATCCAGCAACAACACGCCGCGGTCGGCCATGGCCATGTTGCGCATGGGCCAGGGAATGTACTGCGCGGGCTTCAAGGCCAGGTTATGGAAATCAGCCAGGCGATAATGCTCGGGCATGATCAGCCCGGTCACAAAAATCCCGACCTTGCCCACAGGCGTCGTGTCTTGGTTTTTGTAGTAGCTGAAATAATTCGGTTCTTTCAGCTGCGGCGGCGTGCGGTTCATGTACCAGAATGTGCCGTAGCCAGCCGCCCCCACCACCACGATCAGCATCACGAGGCTGATCGCGATTTTTTTCAAAATACGCATGTTGAATATTCCCCTGTCTAAATATGTCCCCGCAGTGACGGCCCTAACGGGCCGCCACGCGATATTTACGCAACGACGAGAAAGCGAAAGCAGTCAGTGCGGCAACAACCACCAAGAGGCCGAGCAATGACGGCATCAGGCGCGCCAAGACATCGCTGAAAGGCTCTTCCACATACTTGAATGTGGGAATTTGCTTCCACTCTTCTGTCGTCAGCGGGTCGCGCTTCAGGAAACGGCCGGTGAAGAATTCGCCCCATTGCGCATGGAACTTGAACACCTGCTTCATGAAGTTTTCGTAGCGGTCGGCGCTTGTGCCGGCCACTTCGTTCATCGCCAACTGCATCATGATGGCCGGAGAAACGAACTGGAACTTCGTTACCGCGTCTTCCTGCCGGTTCAACTGGTTCTGGAACTCGTCATACAGCGGCTTGATGGCTTTTTCGATCGAGGCGTTATTGGCCAGCGACAGCGTCAGGAAGTCGTTGGCTTTGTCTTCTCCACCCGGAACCAGTTCCAGGTGATCGTAGTAGTACTGATCCAGCGCTTTCATGCGTTCGAATTCAGCTGCGGTCTGCGCTTCGCGCGAGGCCGCGATGAAATCAAGGCGTGAAGGGGCCGGATACAACGTGCTGGTCACTACGCTGACAATCGTCGGGATCACGACGACGAAGGCAAGCCAGCTTCCGGCCAATACAATGCCATTGGTGGCCGAGCTTTTGCCGGCGGCGTTCACCAACACAGCCAACGCAAACCAGAAGATGCTGTACAGCACCGTGGCTCCCAACCAGAACCCGAAGCGCGCCCAGGTTTCGGCTTGGTTCAGCTCGGAGCCAACTGCCATCACTGCACCCACACCAAAGGCAATCACCACCGCCAGCAGAATCGCAATGCGTGACACCAGCTTCGACGCCATCAGCTTTCGCAAGCTGATGGGGTGCGACATCACCATGGCCAGTGTGCCGCGCTCCTTTTCACTGGAGAGGAGATCGTAGCTCATGGCCATGATGAAGATCGGCAGCAGGAAGATGATCACAAAGGCGATATCAAAAGACCCGGCTTTCAAGTTCACCGGATTTTCGATTTCGTTATCCTTCGTCGCATCGATGATATTTTTCATGCTGACGGGAATGTAGTTCAGGTTAAGGTCGCTCTGCCCGATGGACAGTGCAGCCAGACCCGTCGGCGGCAGCACGGCAAAGCTTTCTGTTTCGCTGCCGACAGCACCGGCGTTGGTGGCTTGCGGCGGGCCTTCACCAGGTGCGTGATTGACGGCGGCAAATTCCATTTTCCCGCCCGATGCCTTCACCTTCTCCTCGTACTTCGCCAAATCGTCATGCATTTTGGTGCGCATGCCGTTCTCGTAGTTGGAGATGGCGGTGGCACCCTGAGATTGGCGTTCAAACACGCTAGACGACGCCCAGGCGCCAAAGGCAATAGCCGCTGTTAAAAGCAGCAGGATCCACAACAGGCTCGGTGTCTTGGCCAGTGTGCGGGTTTCGTGAGCAACAATTAAGCTATACATGATCGTTCCCCTTTAGGCCGATACTTTGCGAACGCGACCAACGGCTGCGGCAGCAAACACAATCGATGCCAGCACCCAGGCCGCCAGGATGGCGAACGCACTGCCGTATTCTTTGGTGACCTCCTCTAAGGTCGGGGGCGTGTAAGAAAACGACGGGACAATCGAGAAGACCGCTTCGTCAGCGGTCATGTAGTTGGACGAACTCGACACGCCGTTGAGATCAACCGCGGCCTTCGACAGATAGCCGTTCATCTTTGACACCATCATGCGGCGATGCTCTTCCGCCGAACGGGTATAACGGTCGTGATGCAAAAGGTCCGACCCCGACAACCCCATGGACAGCGATTTCAAAGACATCAGCGGATCCATGATGCCAAAAGCATCCTGAAGGCGGCGCTGTGCCATGTAAGTGTCGCGCAGGCCGTTGTAGTGGTGATCAAACACTTCATGATCGAACTCTTCCAGCTTTTGCATGCGCACCGCCGGGAAGTACAAGGGCAGCTTGGTCGGGCTATCGACGTTATACTGCTTCATCAGTTCGCGGACGTACTTACCGAGCTTGGCCGCGGTCGGAACGCCATCAAGACCGCGCACTTGGTCGGCGCGCATCGTCGCCTGGAATTCACCCCATGACGGCGACGGATAGACGGCTTTCGAGATTTCAGCCGCAGACTTCGGCACCATGAACACGCTGAAGGCCCAGAAGCCCACTAGTGCGATCAACGAGGTGCGCGGTGAGGATGACAGGGCCGAAACACCCAGTGTCAGGAACAGGAACACCAGGCCGTACCCTGTGTAGATCAGGGCCATCAGGCCCACGCGCGCGGCAAAGTTGTCGGCCGTGTGCGAGATTTGCAGCATGCTTAACACAAGTGCGCCCAAGACAATGCAGGGTACAATGGCCAGCAGGGCCGCGCCGCCGATGCCAATGGCTTTGCCCCACAACAGGTCGCGTTGGTTGACGCCCATGCTAAGGAGTTGGCGCAACGTGCCGCGTTCTTTTTCACCCGAAAACGCGGTGAAGCCCAAAAAGATGATCAACAACGGCATCAGGACTTGCAGGATCATTGCGCCGTTCAGGTCGCCGAAGCGTGACACCGCACTTGAATCGTTTGCAGGCCGCGAAATGGCGAGGTTCTGCTTATGGGCTTCCATAAACAGCAAGTTCCCCGTGTAAGGTTCGATTCCATTATCGAAGAACGACAGCGGACCCGCTTGCTTGAAGGCATAGTTACCGTAGTGCGCAGCCGAGTGCGGGTTTTTATCGCCCTGCTTCAGCCACTGGTGATTGGTTTCGCCTTGGGCGGCTGCCTGGACCTCGCTGTAGGCGGTGTACTTTTGCCAGCCGGTTGCCAATGCTGTGAGTAACAGCATGACCATAATGATGGCTGTCCATTTGAACCGGCCATCGCGGATAATTTCGGTAAATTCTTTGCGTGCGACAACACCAACCATGCTCGGTGGTGTGACACGTGACAGGCTTGCTTCAGCCATTGCGGTTCTCCCCAGAGATTTTTAGTGCATGTGTTCGAGATAAATACGCTCAAGATCAGCGTGCGACACTTCGTCGGTTGAAAGCTGCTGCATCAGGCGGCCTTCGCGCATAATTCCAATGCGGGTGCCGGTTTCCTTGGCGCGGAAGAGGTCGTGCGTGGCCATCAGAATGGCTGCACCACCGCCTTGCAGTTGTTTCAGCAACTCCGAAAACTCGTTGCTGGCTTTCGGATCCAGGCCCGAGGTGGGCTCATCCAGCAACAGCGCTTTCGCCTGCTTGGCCAGCGCAATCGCGACACCGACCTTCTGACGCATGCCTTTTGAATAGGCCGCCACGCGCTTTTCAACCGCGCCGTCCTGCAAGCCCACATGCTTCAGGAAGTTGCGCAGATCTGAATCGCTGTATTCGTTATGGCCGCCCAGCTTGGCGAAGTAGGCCAGGTTTTCTAACCCGGTCAAATTGCCGTACAGCATCACCGTCTCAGGGATGTAGGCCAGGAATTTTTTCGTTTCTAAAGGATGTGTCGTGACATCCAGGCCATTCACCTTCGCCTGGCCTTCGCTGGGATCGATAAAGTTCAGAAACAGGTTGATGGTTGTGCTTTTGCCCGCACCGTTGGCGCCCAACAGGCAATAGATGTCGCCTGCATTGATTTTAAGATCGAGGCCCTTCAGCGCTTCAAAGTCGCCGTAGGTTTTTTTCAGTTTGATGGCTTCAAGCACGCGCGTGACTCCCCAAGTGTGTGGTCATGAAATGTGATTGTGCGCCGGCCTTCCCCCATTTCGAACCAAAACCCGAATCAACCCAAGGCATGGAACGCAGAATGGCCGAACGTATGAGCCGACTTTCGGCGCTTTGGGAAAGCGAGTCAATAAAAATTGACCAATCGGTCAGTTTTTATTAAAATTGTGGATATGAATGGTTATGGAAAAATGCCGAAAGCTCTTAAAACCCGAGCAAAATCAGCGGCTCAAACTGCAGATGCCGCCAGCCCCAGAAAAGTCGGTAAGGGCCGCCTGAAGCGCCAAGCCAAGGAAGCCGCCATTGTTGCGGCGTTCGACCGCGTTGTGCGCCGTGACGGCTTGCGCAATGTGGGCGTCAACGCCCTGGTGAAAGAAGCCGGTGTGGGCAAGGGGCTCATCTACGAATATTTCGGCGGCCTTTCGGGTGTGGTGAAAGTTTGGGGCGAGCGCCACAAGCTCTGGCCGTCCACGGCCGAACTGATGGGGCTGACCGACGATGCGTATGCGCACCTGCACGATCAGGGCAAACTGCATGTGCATCTTGAGAAGGATTGCCCGTGCGAGAAATTTTCAGGCATGAATCCGCGCGATAGAATTCGAACGGTCGTGCGCAATCACATGCAGGGTTTGCGCAACAATCCGGTCAGCAGTGAAGTTCTGGCTGATGAGTTGATGGCGCCGACGGAAATTACCCAAGCGCTGCAAGTTGCGCGCCGGCGGTTAGGCGAGGAGCACGCCGCCATTCATGCCCACAACGACTCGATGCGCGATTACGACAATCGATCACTAGTGATGATTTTGCTGGCGGCCTCAAACTACTTTGCCATGCGTGCGCTGCGGGCGCCGCGCTTCATGGGCGAGGCCATTGACACGCCGGAGGGCTGGGAGGCGCTGTTAAAACGCTTCGACCGCGTGGTCGATATCGTGTTTGATAAAAAAGGCGCCGATGAAAAAAATGTGGCCGATCACGCAATCGGCACATCTGTATCCCTTAAACCGCTCCAGTCTTAATCCGCTTTGGCCTTAAGCTGTCTTCTTCGGCATTGCGCCGATCAGCACTAGCGCCGGGATCACCAAAGCCGCAGCGACCAGGAAAGGCGCAACCGCACCCAAGCTTGCAAACACCACGCCCGAGAAGGCTGGGCCGACAATGCGGCTGAGGGCGGTCGCACTTTGATAAGCCCCCATCACCGCGCCGCGTTCGGATTCGCCTGCTTCCTGCGATACAAGGCTTGAGATGGTGGGGTTAAATAACCCCGAGCCGACCGACAGAATGGCGCTTGCGACCAGCGTCGTAGTGAGATCAAACGCAAACGACAGCACCACGTAGCCGATCAGCAAGAAAATCAGCGCGGTCACAACTAATTTGCGTTCGCCGAATTTTTTGGTCAGTTTGCCAATGGCTCCGCCCTGAATGATAGCGCCGATCACGCCGATGAACGTCAGCAACAATCCAATATCCTGCGGGCCGTAATCCATTTTCGCGTGCGCCCACAAGGCAAAGATGGTTTCAAACTGCGCCCAGGCGGTCACGGCCAAAAATCCGCAGACCGTCAGCATGATCAGCGTCGTGCGGCTGAACGCCGCTTGAATTTTATCAGCCAGCTTCACCTTGGGGCGGTTCGCCAAAGCAGTGCGAAGCTCTTGGCTGAGGCTTTCCTTCAGGCCGAACTGTGCGCCCAGTGCGCCGACAATGGTAATGGCGGCCGCCACAACCGACGGCACAAAGAAGTTTGCGGTCGCGGTATCGTTGCCGCCTAGAACGCCGCCGATGGCGGGTCCGAAGATGAAGCCTAATCCAAACGCTGCACCCAAGAGGCCCATGCCTTTGGCGCGGGTTTCGGGTGTTGTGATGTCGGCCATGTAGGCTTGCGCGGCGCCAATGTTGCCCGCCATCACGCCGCCAACCACGCGGCTGACGACCAGCCAGAACAAGCTGTCATCGGCGAACGCGACGATGATGTACGACAAAGCAAGCCCGTAGCTTGTGATCACCAGAACAGGTTTGCGGCCCCAGGTGTCGCTGAGGCGGCCCCACAAAGGTGCGGCCACCAACTGCGCCAGCGAGTAAAGGCCAAGCACAATCGTAATGACTTCAGGCCCGACGCCCGACCGCTGCACGATGAACGGCAGCAACGGAATCAACAATCCAAAGCCGACCAAGTCGACAAAGGTGATCAGAAAAATCGGCAACATCGGGGCTACGCCTTATGATCGAATCAAAATGTAAGTGGCGGCAGGTTTGTCAGTGTTCTGGCGCGGGACCATAGAAGCGTGGCTTATATATAGAAACAAGCGCTGTAAACCTGCCCTCGCTATGGACGTGCAAAAACCATAGGGCTTAAGCGGAAATCACGTTACATTTGCCGTGAACGGCCAGCGTATTTGTATTTAAGCCATGATGTACAAACGGCTTTCGCCGTTTCTGTCTCTTTTGCAGGAGTGAGTGTCATCGCTGCCCTCGAACACTCAGGGTCGCAATCCGGGTCGCAATCCGGATCGCAAGTGTCTCCGCCGCGACTGCGCGGGGAGACCGAGCGCCAGCTCTATCCGCCGCTTGAGCCCTATGAAAGCGGGTTTCTGGATGTGGGCGGCGGTCATCGTCTGTATTGGGAGCAAAGCGGCAACCCAACCGGTATACCGGTGATCTTCCTGCACGGCGGCCCAGGGGCAGGCGTTGCCCCGGCGTACCGGCGCTTCTTTGATCCGACGCATTATCGCATTGTGTTGTTTGACCAACGTGGCGCGGGCCGGTCCACGCCCGATGCGGAAATCCAAGACAACACCACAGCGCTTCTGATCCAAGACATCGAGACGCTGCGCGTGAAATTCAAGATCGAGCGCTGGATGGTGTTCGGCGGTTCGTGGGGCTCAACGCTTGCTCTTGCGTACGGCCAAGCGCACCCGGGTCGCTGTATCGGATTTATTCTGCGCGGCATTTTCCTGTTTGGCGCCGATGAAGTGGATTGGTTTGTGCACGGCATGGCGCGCGTGTTCCCGGAAGCGCACCGTGCGTATACGCATTTTATTCCTGCCGATGAACGCGATGACATACTTGCGGCGTACTACAAACGCCTGACCAACCCTGACCCTGACGTGCACCTGCCGGCGGCGACAACGTGGTGCACCTACGAGAATGCCTGCTCGCGCCTTTTGCCGTCTGCGCCAACTGCACCGCCGCCAGAGCCTTTGCGCAAACGCACGCCGGCGCAGGAGTTGGCCCAGGCCGGATCCTTGGCGATGGCGCGTATCGAATGCCACTACATGGTTAATCAGGGCTTCATGGCGCCGGGGCAGTTGCTGGCCAACATCGGCGCATTGTTGAGCCACCCGGCCATCATCGTGCAGGGCCGTTACGACATGGTGTGTCCCATCATTACGGCCGACCAGCTGGCCCAAGCCTGGCCGGGTGCGCAGTACCGGATTATTCCCGATGCGGGGCATTCCTCGATGGAGCCCGGTATTCGCGCGGCCTTGGTGAAGGCTGCGGACGAATTCCGCATCTACGCGTAAAGGCCTGGCGGCCACAAGTCGCGCCGATCAGATTCGGACCTGTCGGAACTCATACCTGTCAGAACTACCAGCCGGTTTGGACCACGACCTGTAGGAACTGACAGGTCCGCTGTACCAGCGCTTATGCGACAACAGTTTCGTGCTGATCACGGTTGTGAGCGGCACAACTGCTGACAGTTCCATTACCCAACTTCACCCCGCCCTTTTGTGGCGGGGTGTTTTTTTGGAAATCGCGAAAAGACTTAAGCTGCGCGCTCTTTACGCCGCTTTTTACGCGGCCTTTTTCTGGGGCTTTGCCCAGTTTTTGGGTTTGCGCAGGCCGTGGCAGTACCACACGCCGCCTTCGTCGCGGCGCATATGCTCGGCGAACATCATGTCGTCGGGCACGCCCGCGTCATGCATGATCTGCTTCACGTTTGCGTCGGCCCATCCCATCCAGAACGGCTCGCCGTTGTAACGCACTTGCCAGTCGTTCAAGACCTGATCGGCCAGCTTCAAGTAGCCGGGTTGCGTCGGCACATCGACGTGGAACGCAATGCCGCCCGGTTTCAATACGCGCAAGGCTTCGTTGATCCACTTGGGCAGGCCGCGCGTGGTGGTTTCGTGGCCCAGGATGTGCGACACGACGAGATCAAAGGACTCGTCGGCAAAATCCAGTTCGCAGGCGTCCATTTGGGCAAAGTGCACAGCCTGGCCTTCATGTTCGGCGTAGGCGTGCGCAAAGCGCAGCAGCCCCGGTGCGATATCAATGGCGTACACTTCCGCATCGGGGCACAGCTGTTTGTAAGACGGCGTGTTGCGCCCGGTGCCGCAGCCCAATTCAAGGATGCGTGTCGGCTTAAAATCGGGGTAGCGCTCTCTTAAGATACTTAAAACAAAGTCGCCGCCGGATTTTCCGGCCACGGCTTTGCGGCCGCGCCCGGCGCTGTACATCAAGCCGCCGCCGTTATAGCGGGCCCCGGCCGTAATATCGTCGGCGTGGGTTTCAAAGCAGAAGCCGCCGGGTTGGCGGTGAATTTCGGTTTCCGAAATATTGCGCGGCAACTTCAAATCGGGCTTCAAGGTCAAGGAGCCCAACTTGGTGGGGCGCGATTTGTATTCGTTGAAGGCGGTTTGCAGGCGGTCGAGATCATGATCCAGCACGCCGTCGACAATTTCCCACATCATACCTTGCGAGATGTAGGTCATCGCCGCCCAGGCTTTGTACTTATGTGTACGCTCAATGGCGGCCTTCGCCATTTTGCGGTCGTCTTTGTCGAAGTCGTTAAGCGGGTGGCCGGCCTCTTTGGCCAACTCAGGGCGGATATCCGTTTCAAACGAAGAACGAATTTGGCCGCCCATGTTCAAGTTCACGCGCTTCTTCAGCGCGATCAGAAAATGCTGACGGGCCGTATCGTCCTGATTCATGTGCAGGTTCATGTCGAGGTCGTTGGCCCCGCGTCCGGCAACCGTATCCAGCATGGTCGTATCTCCTTGAAATCGAAGAGGCGATGGTATCATCGCTATGACGATTATTTTGCAAGATTTCCGCGCGGTCAAACATGAGATAAATCAATGATTTCGGCTCTCGCAGGGCGGACGTTCCGGCCGCCGTTGCGGCCATGGAGCGCCTTGGACCGGGGCCGGTTTTCAACTAGGGTGCGACCCCATGAGAGCACCAACAAAATGAAAAACATCATTAAAACGCTTGTTCCCACAGCGATTCGCGGGCTGTTCAATCCCAAGGGCGCTGTCGCCGCCTTGGTCGGCATGGCCAGCCTTGGGCTGACGGCTCCGGCGCAGGCCCACCCCCACGTGTGGGTGGTCGGCGCGGCGACGCTTCATTTTGCGCAAGACAAATTGGCCCGGGTGGGCATGCGCTGGCAGTTCGACGGGTTTTTCAGCCAGGTGCTGCTGGGCGACTTCGACACCAACAAAGACGGCGCGTTTGATGACGCGGAACGCGCGGCAATGAAAGAGCAGGTCTTCACCTCGTTGAAGGACTACGGCTACTTCACGCACTTAAAAATTGGCGGCAAGGAAGCGGCTTTCGACCACGTTGAGAATTTCACCACCGAGATTGAGAAGGGCGAGCTGGTTTACAAATTCGATCTCGTGCCTGCCGCACCGATTGATTTGGGCCCGGCTGAAGCGCAACTCGCCATGTTTGATCCGACGATCTACGTCGACATCGTTCTGGGCGGAGATAAAC
>JAEUKL010000072.1 GCA_016793005.1 Rhodospirillaceae bacterium
GGCCGGGCGCTAGCTCTGTAGCAACACGGTCGGTCATACCCGCTGGGATGGGAGCAGCCTGTGCCCAGGCTAATGCAGGCGCTAATAGGAATCCCAGTATCGCATTGAAGCGCAACATGGCTTTGCCTCCCCGTCCATTGGCCCAATCCGTAAGCGTTCGCACTCCGTACTACACGCATCGCCCCCTCGCAGGAACACGGCTCAGGTGTTTATAGTTACGCATCGAACGCGACACATGAAACTTGGGAGGTTCCACATGGTTTCCGCAATGCGCTTGGCCACCTTGGGCGTCAGCAGCATGAAGCAGGCGCTGGGCCTGTTCCGCGACGTGATGGAACTGAAAGTGGAAAGCGAAGGCCCGGTGCCGCAAAGCTTGCTCGACGCATGGCATGTGCCGGCGGGTACTAAAGCCATTCAGGCCATACTGTCCTGCAAAGGCTATCCCATCGGCCGCTTGCGCCTGGTGCAGTACACGCCCACGCCCGCGCAAAAAGTGCGCATCGACCACAGCGCGCATCATACCGAAGCCGATACCGGCACCGATGTGGGCATCAAGGCCATCGACTTTTATGTGCGCGACCCGATTTTAGATGCGGTCGGAAAGATCGAGAAGCACGGCTATACGTTCCGCTCCAAACCCGTCTATCACCAGATCGCCGATACGATCTCGGAAGAATGCCTGTTCTCAGGGCCCGATGGCGTGCCGGTGCTGCTGATGGTGGGGCATCGCCACTCATCGACATCGATGCGCAAAGGCGCGCCGCATGGTCCGTTTAGCGAAATCCCCACCATCTCTATCGTTGCTGGCGATTTAGACAAGACGCGCGAGTTTTACGGCGAACTGTTGGGGCTCGATGTGGTGACGGATGCGGAAACGCCTGCCGAATACCGCGAACTGGTGAATGATTTGACCGGCACACCTAAAGGTACCCGCATTCACTTCCTGATGTTCGCCGACAAGCCCGAAGCCAGCGGCAAAATTCTGTGCGTGCATTTCTTCGACCGCACCGGAAAAGTTTTGAAGGGCCGCATGAAGCCGGGGCACTTGGGCTTCTCGTTGCTGACACACGACAGCGACGATGTGGTGGACCTCTATGAACGTCTGCAAGCCTTTGGCGTGGACATTGTCACGCCGCCCACGCGAATTGATAACGACGGCGCGCCTTACATCATGATGATGGTAAAAGGCCCCAACGAGGAAATGCTGGAGTTCACGCAAACGCTTGAGGCATCGAAGGTAGAAGCATCTGCATCGGCGTCCGCACCTAAAGCAAAAGCTAAACCCAAAGCGAAGAAAGCGAAACCGAAGAAAAAAGCTCCGCCTAAAAAAGCAGCGCCTAAAAAGAAAGTGACCCCCAAAAAAGCAAAAAAGAAAGCGAGCAATAAAAAGCCCGCTCCAAAAAAGAAGGTTGCGCCAAAGAAAGTAAAAAAGAAGGCGAAGAAGAAGCGCTAGCTTCTACATCTGCGGCCCGCCGCCCATGCCACCGCGGCGCATGCCGCGGCGCTCGGGGCCGGGCTGTTCGGTGCGGGCGGGCGGAATCCACGCTTTGCGCTGCCACGTTGCAGCCCGCGTTGCAGCGGCGCGCAAGCGCTCGGGGCCGACGGCTTTCTCAATGGCAGCGTCTTGCGCAGGCTCAATCGGCGTGAAGCCAATGCGCGCCATCGATGCGTTCATGCGATAAAGTGTCAGCCAGTAGGCGGCTTCATCCAAGTTGCGTTGCGCGGTCGGGCCCAAGGCATAGACCCAGGCGAGCCTGCCTTGCGCCTCGGTCCAACCGCCATCAGCCGCACGTGAAAGCCACATCATGGCTTCCAACACTTGATCCGTAGGGGCGTTGGGGGCAGTGGGCAGCAGACATTCGCCCAAAGCACTTTGCGCGTTTTCATAACCGGGGCCCAGTTCGGCCACGGGCTTTAATTTCTCAGCGGCGGCTTTGCAGTCGCCTTTTTTCTTCAAGTCCATGCCGGCGGAATAGGCTTCGTTGGCGCTGGGGCCGGGGCGGATCATCTGGCCGGGCCCGCCCAAACCTTGCACGTACATGCCCGCTTCGCGGCGATCTGGCCCGCCCGGTCCGCCGCCACAGGCACTAAGAGATAATGCAGTGCCGAGGAGGAGCAGGGTAAGTGTTGATTGTTTCAAAGTGTGCTGTTGCATATGTCTGCGTGCGATGGAGGTTTAGGGATGTTCCGAGCGTAGCAGACGTTTTCAAAATGGCCAAAAAAAGCGGGGCATTTCTGCCCCGCTTTTCCGTTTTGTCATAAAAATAATCGACGCAGGATTTTATTCCGTATCCCGTGCAACGCGGAACCCGAAGATGTTGGAGGCGGTGGGCTCGGGGTCGCGGCCGCGGAAGGTCGGGAGGTGACGCGACAGGCGTGTGCGCCAGCTGGCGCTGCGCACCGCACGCTTTTCGCAGGCGCCATCCACCTCGACCGCATCGCCGTTCACAGGCTTGGCCGGATAAAGTGTCAGCGAGCAGTCTTCCGTCCACTCCCACACGTTGCCGATCATGTCGTAGAGGCCAAAGCGGTTGGGCTTGAACTGGCCCACGGGCGCAACAATGGCAAAGCCGTCATCGCACTCGGCCTGCTCAGCGCCCGAGGCGCCGCCATCGTTGGTCTGGCGCGGATCGGCCCGGCCCGACTTGTCGAACGCATTGGCGTACTCGCAAATCTTTTGGCCGTCGTTGCCCCAAGGCCATTTGGCTTTCGAGTTTCCTTTGGCGGCATATTCCCATTCGGCTTCGCTGAGGAGGCGATAGTTTTTGCCCGTCGCGTCGCTGAGCCACTTCGCATAGGCTTTGGCGTCCAGCCACGTGACGCAGACTACGGGTTCATTGTCAGCGGGCGGGCGGCCATAATCCGGGTCTTTCCAGGTCTTACCCTTCACCACATCGACACCGCCCCATACCTGACAGGCGTCGGGAGCCTTGTAGCCGGTGGCCGTGATGAATGCGGCGAATTCTTTGTTGGTGACTTCGTACTTACCGGCAGCAAAGGGTTTGCTGATCGTGACTTTGCGGATTGGACCTTGCGGGCGCATTTCGTTGCCGCGCATTTTTTCGATGATATCAGAGCCCATTTTGAATTCGCCCTTGGGGACGACAATCATCTCGGGGCAGGTTTCGCAATCCTTGATCAAGGAGCCAGGCTTCGGGCCTGCGTGCGCCGACGATGCGGCCGCAATGGCCAGAATAAAACCGAACACGAACTTACGCATTGATATGCCCCATGGATGCCGCCCTTGAGAGCCCATCTTTTGCGCCGCAATGCAGCGCGTCTACTTGATTTTCGTCATAGTTCGCAGAGCGTGCGCTATGCTGAACTATGCCATTGCTTGACGGGTTGTTTCCGTCACTGCTACGCGTAATGTTCTGTTTTTAAGGGGACTTTGATCATGACTGCTCCGACGTATGGTGCCATTGATATCGTCGTCAACCTGCGCACACCCAAGGAGTTCTCTGGGGGCGCGGTGTCCTCCGACAGTTCATTCCAAGACAAAGTCCGGCAGTCCTCCAACATCCGCCAGGGTGTGGAAGTGGAGGAGTATATGAAGATGATGGATGAGGCGAACATCTCGCGCTCCATCCTCTGTGCCGTGCGCTGCGGCGATCTGCGCATGAAGGGCTCGACCGAACTGAAATACGAACGCGTGTTGGAAGTCATCAAGCAGTATCCCAATCGGTTTTCAGGTGCGGCGGGTGTGGACCCCACGCGCGGCATGCAGGGTTTGCGCGACTTGGAAGTGGCGGTGAAGGACTACGGCTTCGTTGCGGCCCACTGGTATCCGCACTGGTTCGGTATGCCGCCCGATGCGGCCCAGATTTATCCGTACTACGCCAAGTGCTGCGAGCTTGATATTCCGATCATGCTACAGGTGGGCCAGAACCTCATTTACCAAAAGGATCGCCGCCTGCCGTCGGTCGCAAAGCCCATCCTGCTGGACCAAGTGGCGATTGATTTCCCGGAACTGCGCATCATCGGTATTCACCTTGGCACGCCGTGGGTGGATGAAATGATTTCCATGTGCTGGAAGCACGATAACGTTTTTATGGCGGGCGATGCCTATGCACCGAAGTACTGGCCGCCGCAGGCTGTGAGGTATGCCGATTCCTATGGCCAGGATAAATTCATGTTCGGCACCGATTGGCCGGTGGTCGATCCGCGCCGCGCTATGAAAGAAGTGGACGAGCACAAGTTCCGCGCTCTTCCCCGTGCGAAGATTTTGCGTAACAACGCGATCAAGGTATTCAAGCTGCCCGACGCACCCGCCGTGGTGGACGTGCCCAAAGCGGCCGAGTAAAGCTGCGATGGTGGGTATTGGCGCTTTTCTGTCGCTCACCGATGCGGGCGGTAAGGCTCATCGTGATGTGTACGCGGAAGCATTAAGTCTCGCGCGCGAAGCCGAGCGTTTGGGTTGTGACGCCGTGTGGATCAACGAGCATCACTTTATGGGCTTTTCGATTTGCCCGGACTCGTTGGTCATGGCGTCGGCGCTTCTGGCGCAGAGTTCCAAAATCCGTGTCGGCAATGCTGTCTCGCTGATCCCGCTGCAAAACCCGCTGTCGATTGCCGAGCGTGTGGCCATGCTCGACAACATCTCCGGCGGGCGATTTGATCTCGGTTTGGGCCGCGGCGGTTATCCCTTGGACGCCATGGTGTTCGGCCGCCCGCTGGATCAGTTCAACACAGCCATGGATGAGGGCATCGCCTTCATTCATCAGGCGCTGTCGTCGCCGTATGTGACCGCACCGCATGTGCCGCCGGTGCAGATTTATCCCAGGCCCTTCACTCAGCCGCACCCGCCGATCTTGGTGGCCGGGCAGGGCGAGAGCACAATGCGCATCGCTGCCGAGCGCGGACTATCGTTGCTGCTGTCGTGGCACCAAAATCATACCGAGCGCGAGGCGGTGGTGCGGCGCTACGCTGTTCTGGCCACGGCGCCGACCCATCATGTGGGCAGTGCGTGTGTGTATATCGCAGACAGTCGCGCGCAGGCGGAAGCCGAGTTTGCGCCCAAGTTCCGCGATTGGCTGCGCACGGGCCGCTCGGGCGTGTTTGATCGCGCGGTAGATGATCCGCGTCTGGCCGAACTCCTGAAATTTGCCGACGCCAAAGCCGCCACGGAAGACGCGGTGGTGGCCAAGCTCATGGCTAACAATCCCATTGGCCGTGTCGAGGATGTGGTGGCCTGGTTCCGCGAGGACATAGCCCGCACCGGCACACAGCGCTATGCGGTCTTCTGCGATATCATTGGCGACCCTGTCCGGGCGCGCGCCAACCTTACGCGGCTTATGACCCAGGTCGTGCCTGCCTTATAGTTGTAGTGCATGCCGTGTTTTCGCGATCTCCGGGTAAAATTAGCATTTTCCGACCTTAAATTTGGCCGCTGCATTGAGCCTTTATTAACGGATCGCGCCTACGTTATCCCAAATCCGTCAGGCAGGCTTGGCGGCGGTTCTGCGTTTGACAGGACCCAAAATAAAACGATACGGCGCAAACGACACGCTAGGGGTTTCGATCATGCCTTCGACAATGAGCAACATTTTCGTTGCCTTTGAAATGCTGCGGCCAGAGCGCGGCGACGAAAAGATTCGCGAGGCGATCGAGGCATTTGGCTGCAGTTGGGCACGCATCAACAAGAACGTGTTTTACCTGCACGGCGATGTCGACGCCCAGACCGTCGGCAACAAGGTCTGGAATGCCATGAACATGGACGACAAATTGGTCGTCATCGATTCCACCAAGAACGATGCACGCTGGTACAACATCAAGCCTGAGATTTCGCAGTTCCTGATCTCGAACTGGCACGCCTAATTCGCCCGACAGTCCCTGGGCTTTCTTCCTGCGATCACGCGCCCCGGTTGTCGCTTGCCTTCGGGCCACTCGGCCCCTAGGTCTGTGCGTATGAAATACGCAAGCCTTGCCTCCGCCCTACTTTTTCTATCCGCCGTGTCGGCGCGTGCCGACGACACGCTGAAAATCGCCAACCTCGCCTTGCCCGAGGCGCGTGGCATTCCCCATGCGGCGATTGGCACGCCGTATTTCATGATCTGGCCCGCCGTATTTGATGGCCTGACCGTAATTGGCGCCGACGGCGAAGCGACGCCGGCGCTCGCTGAAAGTTGGCAGCCGGTCAATCCCACCACCTGGCATTTTAAGCTGAAGCCCGGCATCAGTTTCTCGAACGGCGAGCCAGTGGACGCCACTGCGGTTGTGGAAACATTAAAAACCCTCGCCACGCCCGAGGGATTACGCTGGTCGGTCAACAATGCGTATCGCGGCATTACAGGCTCGCGCGTGATTGATCCGCTGACGGTGGAAATCACCACCGACCCGCCAGACCGTTTGTTGCCGCGGCGCTTGGCTGCCATTCGCATCCTGCCGCCCAAGTATTGGGCGCAAGTGGGAAGCGCAGGCTTCGGCAAGCAGCCCATCGGCAGCGGGCCATACGTTGTGAACAGTTGGGATGCCACGCGTATTCGCATGACGGCGAACGCAAAGTCGTGGCGGCCGCCGAAAATCGCCAAACTCGATGTCCGCGAACTGCCCGAAGCTACCGCGCGTCTGCAAGGCTTGCTGTCGGGTGCAATTGATCTCGCGCTTTACATGAACCCTGAAGACAGAAAAGAAGTGGAAGAGGCAGGTAGCGCCTTTGTCTCGCGCTCGGGCGGTAGTGTTGAAGTGCTGTCGTTCGTTACGGTCAAGGATTCGCCCCTGAAAGATAAGCGCGTCCGCCAGGCCCTGAATTACGCGGTCGACAAGCAAGGCATCGTCGATGCGTTGTTGGGCGGTGCGGCGGCTGTCGCGAGCCAGCCTGCGCCCAAAGGGTCGTTCGGGCGCGATGAAAGCTTAAAGCCTTATCCGTACGATCCGGTGCAGGCCAAGAAACTCTTGGCTGAAGCGGGGTATCCTAATGGGTTTACGTTCATCGCCGAAGCATCGTCGGGCGGGCGCGGCCCCACGGGCTCTATCGCGCAAAAGATCGCGCAGGACTTGGCCGCTGTGGGCGTGAAAATGCAAATCCGCTCGGTGCCGCAGTCTAAAATTTTCCGTGCGGCCTACGACGGCAGTTTTGAAGGCCAGGCCTTCAGCATGATGTACGGCAGTATTCCATACATGGATGCCTTGGCGTCTTTGCGCCTGCATTCCTGTCTGTGGCAGACGCCGTGGAATTGCACGCCGGCCTACGCCGAGCGGATCACCAAAGCCTATGCGGCGTTCGATCTGGCCGAGCGCGAAAAGCTGACCAAGGATTTGGTGCGCGATATTCGCGACGATGCGCCGGCCCTGTGGCTGTATGATGATGTCACGTTTGATGGCGTGGCGGGCCGCGTGAAGAACTACCGGCCGGTGTTCTCGACCATCAATTACGAAGAACTGGAACTGGCGAAGTAACCCGGTGTGCTCGCCCAAGGGTCGGTTAGGATCGCAACAAGCGTCGTTCGTTACGTAAATTTTGTAGACGGTGCGCTGCCGTGGGCCTTTACTTGGCACGCAGGCAATCTGGCGTTGATCGCCAGTACATCAACATGACCAAATTCATGACCGATCAAAACAAGTCGAACAAACCCGCGCTGTGGATCATGGCTATTTTGGCGCTGCTGACGCTCGCCATTGTCATGTACGGCTCGCAATCCTGATCGCACTTTCAAACGTATTTTCTTGGGGAGCAAAGTTATGGATAGCAAAGCCGAATG
>JAEUKL010000102.1 GCA_016793005.1 Rhodospirillaceae bacterium
CATCAGCTCTGCGCAAATAAGCGGCATTACAGTTGCAAAAATTGCGGCGCTCAGCACGGTGCATTTGAGCCACTTGTCGACCGTGCAAGTTCGCGGCCTAACGGCAACCCAACTGGCGGGCTTAAGTACGGCTCAGTTGTCGGGCTTCAGCGCCCTGGCCAAGAGCACATTTAGTTCCGGTCAAACCGCAAGCCTGTCCGATGCGCAATTGGCCGCGCTGGGCCTGCCGCCACGCGTCGTTACACCGCCGAGCACCGATGGGGGCGGTGAAGATAATTCAGGAACTGTTCCTGAGACCACGACGCCGCCGCTGTTGATCAATGTGACGACGAAAATCGAATCGCTTACACCGACTCAGATCGCAACGTTGCAGACCAGCCAATTTGCAGCGTTGTCGACAACCCAGGTCGCGGCTCTGTCGATGACTCAAATCCGAAGCATTTCAAGCACTGTGCTGTCATCTATCAGCACGACACAGCTCAATGCTTTAGCGCCGATCCAACTCACAGCGCTGTCGGTGTCGCAAATCAGCAGCTTGAGCACTGGACAGATTTCGGCACTGACGTCGACCCAGTTGGGCGGCATTATGGGCTCGCAGCTCTCGGGGCTGTCATCCTCGCAAATTGGGGCGCTGACAACGCAGCAAATTGAAGCATTGTCGGCGAAACACATTCGAAATCTTACTTCAGCGCAGATTTCAGCACTTTCCGCGACCCAGCTTTCAACATTGTCGGCGACTCAAGTCTCCAGCCTTACACTTGAGCAGGTGGGCGGGCTGACGGTGACGTCGATCAGCTCACTCTCAAGCGCACAGATTGCGGCCCTGAATACTGTACAACTTGAGGCTCTCTCTAAAAATGCGTTAGCCGCCCTGACGGATACTCAGCTTTCTGGATTAAGCGCATCTCAATTACGCGTCATCGGCCGAACGGCTGCCGCTGGCGATAATATTGCGCAATTAAATGGAATTTACGTCCAGCTTACGGCTATGCCGTCGCAAGGGTATCCTGGCGATGAAAGCCAAGTCAGCGCCTACACGACACTGCAACTGGCCGCGCTTACAACGGCTCCGCTGAACCTGCTCATCACCTAAGAACTCAGAAATGTCGCTACTATTCCGTCTCCGCTTTTTTTGCGCTCAGTTTTCGCACAACAAAAACGGAGCGCAAAGAAATGGAGAGACGCAGTCTCTCCGGTCTGGTTGCCGGTTCGACAAGGTCAGACCGCATCGAAAGTTAGAAAATGGAGCAGAGACAAGGGCTTAGTGGTGGCCCGGCAGAACTGCACTAACTCATTGATATCAATAACTTAGCGAAGGTGGGAAACCTCGAAGCGTCACATAGTTTCGCGCCGTTTCACGAGCGAGTTTCCTACGGCTTTGCTCGATATGTCGATATCATGCAACGGTACGCACAATACCGCCATCGACCCTGAGCGAAGCGCCATTGGTTGAGGACGCCTGCTCGGATGCCACATACACGACGAGGTTGGCGACTTCTTCGGGCGAGGACAGCCGCTTCAACAGCGTGCTGGGTCGAATTTGAGTGACAAAGTTCCGTTCAAACTCAGCTTCCGAAACTCCGAGCTCTTTGGATTTCGCACGCACGAGGCCGTCAAGCGCCCGCGTACGCGTCGGACCAGGGAGAACCGAGTTGACCGTCACACCCGTTCCCGCCGTCATTTCAGCAAGTCCGCGCGACACCGCGAGTTGTGCCGTCTTGGTCATACTGTAGGTCGTGAGGTTCAAACCGATATTCAGTGCCGATTCACTGGAAATGAAGATAATGCGGCCCCAATTTTTCTTCAGCATGGAGGAAAGATAGTGCCGCGACAAACGCACACCGCTCATCACGTTCGTCTCGAAGAATTTTGTCCATTCGGCATCTGTCGTGGTTTCGAACGGCGTATAGGCAAACATCCCAACATTGTTGATGAGGATATCTGCGTCACCAGACTGAGCAATGAAGTTATCGGCTCCTTCGGACGATGAGAGATCGCCCGCGACCGCACTTACTTTTGCGCCCGGCACAAGCTGCTGAACGCGCTCGGCCGCCGCCTTGGTTGAATCATCGCTGCGCCCATTCACGACAACCGCAGCGCCCGCACGTGCCAGCCCCACCGCAATTGCGAAACCAATGCCGTCGGTTGAACCACTGACGATTGCGCGATGTGCCGACAAATCAATCTTCATATCCCTACCCCACCGTTTTTGGACGCAACCTGAATAGCCCCGATCCGGGGTCTTTACGCATGTGAGTTTACGATACGACGCATCCAATCTTTCAATGCGATTGAACATCGCAAATCATTGAATCGCCGTGTCAAAGCACGCAGAAACAGATCGGGGGATCGCCGATAATTCACTGTTCGATTGAGCGTTCGCGCCCGCTTCGTTCTCAACTCTTCTCAAGGTTGGATTCATGCCCAAAGGCGCCGAACTGATTACCGAACACCTCATTAAGGAAAAAATTCCCTACGTGTTTGGCATCTGCGGTCACGGCAACGTGGGCTTTTTGGACGAGCTATATCAGGCGCGCGACAAGATCACGCTGATCTCGCCGCGCCATGAACAAACGGCCGGCCATATGGCCGACGGCTACTTCCGGGTGAAGCACGAAGCGGTTGCGACCCTTACATCGTGTGGGCCCGGCTCGTGCAATTTGATCATGGCTTCGGCTGTGGCGATGACAGACTCATCGGCTTTCTTAGCCATTACCGCCAACGTACCCAGTTCGCAGTTCAACCGCAGCCCCTTCCAGGAAATCAGCAAGCACAATCAAGCCGACTTCCCAAATGTGATCCGGCCCGTGACTAAGCGTAGCTTTCAGCCCACGCGCGTGGATATGCTGCCCCTGGCCTTGCGCCAAGCGACATCGACCATGCTGTCGGGACGCCCCGGCCCGGTTAATCTCGATGTTCCGTTCAACTTGTTCCAAGAAGAAGCGGATGTCGCGCTGGAACCGGGCGCGCCACAGCGCCTCAACCAGCGCCGCAGTGCCGCCGACCCGACCGATATTGCAAAAGCGCTTGCGATGGTGGTTGCCGCCGAACGCCCGGTGATTTTCATTGGACACGGCGTTGCATTGTCCGAAGCCAGCGAAGAACTGACGGCTTTGGCCGAGGCGCTTCAGATCCCCGTCATTTCATCGCCTAACGGCATGGGCTGTTACGACATGACCAAGCCGCTTTCACTAGGCTTTATCGGCCGCAACGGCGCATACCATGCAAACCAGGCGGGCCGGAATTGCGATCTCGTGCTGGCCGTCGGCGCGCGATTTGATGATCGATCAGCGTCGTCTTGGATGCCGGGCTACTCGTGGAATTTCCCCGATTCAAAATTGATTCATGTGGATGTGGATCACAGCGAGCTCGGGCGCAATTACGAACCCGATCTTGGAATTTTGGCCGACGCAAAAACATTCCTGCGGCAAATGCTGCAGGAACTTTCATCACAAGAAACACCTAATCCAACGCGCTTGGCGGGCTGGCATCAGCAGATCGCCAAGTGGAAAGCCGCCTGGGATGAGTTCACAGCGCCGCATTTTAATACGCATGCCAGCCCTATGCGCCCTGAGCGCGTTGTCACCGATTGCAAAAACGTCATCCCTGAGGATGCGATTCTGACGTTCGATGCCGGCGTGCATCACAATTGGTACATGCAGTTCTGGACTGCGCGCCGCCCACAAAAAATGCTGAACAGCTGGGGCTTTTCCGGCATGGGCTTCGGCCCATCGAGCGTGCTGGGCGCGAAACTTGCCGCACCCGACAAGGTTTGCATCTCGGTCTGTGGCGACGGCGGCTTCTCGATGGTCCCGCACGTGCTGTGCACGGCCGTGGAATACAACATCGCCGTCGTCTGGGTCGTGTGGAACAACTTCGTCTGGGGTGCAATCCGCGATTTGCAGTACGGGCTTTTTGAAGGTCGTGAACACGGCACGGGGTTCTACGCCGGGGCCAACCAAAAGCCTTATAACCCTGACTTTGCCGCCTGGGCGCGAGCCGCAGGCGTCGATGCCATCACTGTTACAAAATCTGAGGATTTCGCAGGCGCCTTGGAACACGCCATCAAGGCCAACAAGCCCTTCCTGATTGACGTGCACGTCGATGCAAACATTCGGCCCCCCGCGACGGGCGCTTGGGTGCTGCCACCGACGCCGCATAAAGAGCCCGTGTTCGGCGAACGCCAGCGGACCGCCGGCAGCTTCGCGCCTGTTGTTTAGCGCTGGAGCCTCGCATGAACACCATTCTTGTTACGGGAAGTTGCGGCTTCATTGGTGCGGCCGTTGTGGAGAAACTTGCGAAACGCGGTGACCGCGTGATCGGCTTCGATTTGCGCTCCAATCCTGCCTTCGATCGCCTTTTGCAGCGTCATTCCAATATCGTGTTTGAACCCGGCGAACTGACCGAGTGGCCGCAGATCGTCGACGTATTTCTGAAGTACAAGCCCACCAGCGTTGTGCATTGCGCGGCGATTGTTGGTGTCGTGAATTCTCTGGCCAGCCCTATCGCCACAATGCGCGTCAACATTGAAGGCTCGCTTAATGTGCTGACAGCCATGCGTCAAACGGGGGCCAAACGCTTCGTGCACATCAGCTCGGAAGAAGTCTACGGCCCCTTCATGGCGGCGAAGATTGACGAGACGCATCCATGTTTCCCCATTAAGCCCTATGGGATTTCAAAATTTGCAGTGGAGCAATTGGCGCGCGATTTTGCCCGCGAACACGGACTGACCGTACTGAACTTGAGGACATGCTGGGTATACGGACCGGGGTTGCCCCGGCCCCGCGTTCCAAAGACATTGATTGATGCAGCACTTGATGGAGCTCCGCTGCACATCGAAGCCGGTGCCGACTTTACGGTCGATCATGTCTACATCGACGACGTGGCGAACGGTATTTGTCAAGCGCTGGATGCTCCCGCACCCAAGCATGAGGCCTACCATATCTCGACGGGTGTTTCCGTCACACTGGGCGAGATCGTCGAGATCGTGAGAGACCTTATCCCCGGTGCGCAACTTTCCATTGGCCCGGGAAACTACGCCTTCACCAAAGGTGTCGAGACCGTGAAAAAAGGTGCGCTCGACATCACGCGCGCCAAAACTGACTTCGCATATACCCCCAAATACGACATTCGCGCGGGCTTAAAGGCCTACGTGGCCGCCCGGCGCGAAGAACGTTCCCACGCATAGGAGCAACCCGTGAATCGCCAAGCCAGTATCAGAAACATCGCGGAAGTGGAATGGCAGGAGTTTCCGGGCCACTTCGGCGGCGCGCTTTCAAAAGCGCTTGTTCACCCCGACACGACGGCTAGCCAACAGCTTGATTACCGTATCTCGTGTTACCAGCCCAAAGCCTATGTGCAGCTTCATACACATAAAGTGCAGGAGCAAGTTTACCACGTTCTTGAAGGCGAAGGCCTGATGGAGATCGCAGGCATGAAAACCGTCGTTCGGAAGCACGATGTTGTTTTTCTACCGCCCGGCATCGAACACGGCATCCGCAACACAGGGCTCCAGGACCTCGTCTTTATCGTCGTCACCGCCCCCATCAATGACGAGTGAGCGAACACCATGACCGCTTCATCCGAGAATTGGGCCGTTACCGACGTGCCCATGCGCATTGGTGACCAATGGAGAGAATCGCAAACGTACGACAGCATTATAGACCCGTACCGACACACAGTTGTGTCGCGCTCACCACAGTCGACATCCATCGATCTCAATGATGCGCTAGAAGCCGCACAAACAGGCGCCGCAACAATGGCCGCGATGCCGGGCTACGAGCGTGCAGCCCTGATCCGGCGTGCGTTGTCGATGTTGATCGCACGCAAAGAGCAAATTGCAATTTGCATGACACGCGAAACTGGCAAGGCCTTGAAAGACTCCCGCGCCGAAGTGGACCGGACCGCAGATACACTTTCGTTATCGGCCGAAGAAGCCATACGGATTGAGGGCGAGCATGTACCGCTGGATGGCACAGCGATGGGTGCAGGCAAGATCGCCATGATGCTGCGCTTTCCGGTCGGCGTTATCGCCGCAATTACACCGTTTAACGCGCCCTTGAATTTGGCTGCGCATAAAATCGCGCCTGCGTTAGCCGCAGGGAATTCCATCGTTATCAAGGCCCCGCCCCAGGCCGCCGCAACGGTCCACAAGCTGATTGAGGTTTTTGTCGACGCAGGCGTTCCGGCCGGCGCTTTAAACTCGCTGTACGGCCAGGATGTGGGCCCTCAACTTGTCCGTGACCCACGCGTCAATTTCATTACGTTTACAGGGTCCACGCGCGTGGGCGCAGAGATTAAGGCCGCGTCGGGTCTGAAACGTGTCGCGCTGGAATTGGGTGGCGCCGGACCTGCCATTGTCCATGACGATGCCGACATCCCCGAGGCAGCGGCGCTCTGCGCACGCAACGCCATGCGCCTGGCGGGCCAAAGCTGCATTTCGGTGCAGAACGTCTATGTCCATACGCGGGTCATAGAAAGCTTCAGAGAAAAGCTTATCTCTGCCGTGAAAGCGCTTAAGGTCGGCGACCCCTTAGACCCCGATACCGACGTCGGGACCTTGATCGACGAAGCTGCCGCCAAGCGCGTCAAGTCGTGGGCGGATGAGGCTGTAAAATCCGGCGCACAGCTTCTGACGGGCGGCGAACTGAATGGTGCGCAATTGCGGCCCATCGTTCTGCAAAATGCGCCCACCAAGTCGAAAGTGGTGTGCGAAGAGGTTTTCGGCCCGCTTCTGAATATCCTTCCCTACACAGATATTGATGCGGTTTTCAGCACCATCAATGCCGGTCGATTTGGGCTTCAGTGCGGCATCCTGACAAAGTCGATGCCGCTGGCCATCAAGGCCGCGCGCACCATCAGGGCTGGCGGCGTGATTATCAACGGAACATCGACCTGGCGCACGGACCAACTTCCGTACGGCGGCGTGAAAGACAGTGGTATTGGGCGCGAAGGCCCCCGCTATGCCATCCGCGATATGACGGAAGAACGGTTGGTGGTCTTCAATTTGTAATCTGGTTAGGGCTTCACCAATCCGTCAGCCTTTGCTTTACGCCAGACCGAGAACAGCATGACGAGCGTTCCCAGGCCGTAAACACACGTCACGAGACTGAGCGCGAAGGCAAGGCTGCGCGGCCCGGAGAACACATTGTCGGACACTAGTGCTACAATGATCGGGCCGATAGCCGCCGCGACAAATCCGTAGATAAAAAGCTGCACCGCAGAAACACGCCCCATGACATTTGCAGGCGTTACGGCGGCAATGATGGTTGCGCCGATAGCCGGAGGCGCACCGCTGAGCAACATATGTGCGGCCAACATGGGCCAAAAGAACAGCAGCGTTGGGGCCAGCGGCGCTGTCCATGCTGTAAGCCAGAAGAAGAACGAGATCCCTAGGCCCACGACGCACATTCCGGCCACACCTCCGCGGCGGTTGAATTTGTCAAGCAGTGTGCCCGTCAGCCACAAACCA
>JAEUKL010000148.1 GCA_016793005.1 Rhodospirillaceae bacterium
CAAGCTGCGACGGGCGAATAAATGATCTGAATCAATATGTCGGCTTTTGTCAGCGCAAGGCCGCGGCAGCCATAAAGCCCAACCAGACGGCGACCAGGCACAGCAGCACCGAACCTAAGATATTAAGCCCCGCCTGCGGCCACGCGCCCGCCTGCATCAGCGTCAGGGTTTGCAAACTGAAGGCCGAGAAGGTGGTGAACCCACCGCAAACGCCCACGGCAATCAGCAGGCGTAGATGATCAGGTAGCGCGGTGCTGCCGCCCACCGCGCCGATGATGAACGAGCCCACAACGTTCACGATCAGGGTGCCCCACGGAAAGGCGCTGCCCATAGCCGACGCCGCCCACTGCCCGACTCCATAGCGCGCAACGCTACCGATGGCACCACCAACCGCGACCCACACATACGCCATTGTCATGTCCCCAAAAGCAAACAGGGCGTCTCTGACGAGACGCCCTGCAGCATAGCATAAATTTTATCAGAAGTTTTAGACGCCACCTTTGGGCGGGGCCGGCTTTTGCGTGCGCGAGTACCATTCGATGGAACTCAGCGACGGCTCTTCGAACTTTTCCGGGGCCGTCAGGTACTTCGGATAATTCTTTTCCGTGTACTTCACGATGTCTTCGGGAATGCTTTCCAAGCGGCCGTCGCCGCCCATGAAGCATTGATAGATACAGTTGCCATCCGCTTGGCCCATCAAGAGCCACGGCAGCCACGGCGTTGAGCGCGACCACGTGCCTGAGTATGGAATGTGCGTCAGTTCTTCGTTTTGCAAATCATCCAGGCTGAGCACGTGATTGAAGAACTCGGAGACCTGCACCATGGGCCCAGAGCTTTCACGCACCCAGACTTTCGGATCCAGCGCGTTCTTGTAGTACAGGTGGATGTGCCGCTCCATGATCACGCGATCAGGAGCTTGCAAACGCCATTTCAATTTAAACGGCTTGGGCTCGCGCTTTTCGGTGTTAAGCCCGCCGTAGCTGGGCGGCGGCGACACAGTTTCACGGAAGGTCGCGTTGAACGGGTCGTTGTTGATGGGAACGATCTTCACCTTCTCGCCGGTGTAGGGGTTCACCATCTCTTCCATGATCGCGCCGGTTTCGAGATCATAATAGTAACCCACCTCGCGCAGCAGGCGGCGATAACCGCCATCGGGCAGCTTTTCCATGCGGTAGCTGCTCATGCCTTTCATGCCGCAGATGTTCTTGATCGGGCCGCCCGGAGCCGTGCCCATCACCAGGCCGTCGTACCAGCCGTGCGTGGTGGACTTGCAATCAATGTCGCCCGAGATGCGCGCAATACCCAGCATGTTATCGCGCGGGCTGTCGATCAGGTTCAGGTACGGGCCTTTTAAACTGGCCCCCGGAATTTTTTTTCGCTTGGCCGGATCATAGTTGGCTTGTGCCGGATGCGCGCCGGCGGCCGCGACGGCAAAGGCGGCCATGCCAAGGCCCGAACCTAAAAGCGTGCGACGGTCGGTTGTTGCGTCGTATGTCATGTCTGAAAGCTCCCCTTCGATCAAATCTCTTAAAAACTAGCGAGCCGTATCGCCGATATAAATACCCAGAGCCCGCGCTGTCCGAATTAACTCCCCGTCAATCGGAACAAAGCAAGGGCCCGCGACCGCATCTGCAATAGGGATATCGGTCACCACACCACCGCGCCAAACAACTAACCGTGAAGTTTGACCACTGTGCAGCAAGTCGACCGCTTTGGCGCCGAACGACGATGCAAGCAGCCGATCAAACATGGCCGGCGACCCGCCCCGTTGCAGATGCCCCAGAACCGTACAGCGTGCATCGAAGCCGGTGCGCGCCTGCAATTCGCGGGCAATCGCCACGCCGACATTGCTGTCCGTGCGGCGATCACCAGGAGGCGGCTTAACGCCTTCAGCGGCAACCACTAAAACCGCGCTGGGCCGATTGTCGGTCAGTTTTTTGATATGCGTTGCCATCGCCTCAATATCGTAAGGGATTTCCGGCATCAGGATGACGTCAGCGCCGCCCGCAAGCCCCCCATACAGCGAGATGAACCCGGAATCACGACCCATCACCTCAAGCACCATGATGCGCCGATGGCTCTCGGCCGTGGATGACAGCCGATCCAGCGCTTCGCCCGCCACTTCAACAGCGGTGAAAAATCCTACTGCGTAGTCTGTGCCCGGCACATCGTTATCGATGGTTTTAGGGACACCGACCCAGGATATGCCGCTGCCGTTCAAGAGGCGCTGGAATAGCCGCAAACTACCGTCGCCGCCGATGACCACCAGCGCGTTGACGCCCAGGTGCTTTAACCTAGCGATCACATCCCCAGAGCGATCATGCAATTTGCCCGTAGCATCCGGGAACGCAAACGGATCGCCCTTGGTGGTCGTGCCCAGAAACGTGCCGCCGGTCCGCGAGACATTTCCGCGCACGGTTTCGGGCGTCAGTTTGACCACCAATGGCGGATCTTCCAGCAACCCTAAATGCCCGTTCTTGATCCCGATCACATCCCAACCATAGGTGCCTGCGGCATGATCGGTGACGGCGCGAATGACGGCGTTGAGTCCGGCGCAATCGCCGCCGCTTGTAAGGACAGCCAATCGACGCGATGACATCACATGTTTTCTTTCGCGGTCTTGGGTCTAAGATATATCTGCAAACTCTAACACCACTCTCCCTGCTTGGCACCTGCCCCTTAATGTTTCAAAGCCAGTCAAAGCCTGAAAGGCTGTCATGACAATTACACTTACATTCCACGGCGCTTGCGCGACAGTCACAGGCAGTTGCTATGAATTGCGGACAAGCCGCGCGGCGGTCCTGATCGACTGCGGCATGTTCCAGGGTACGAAAACAATCAAAGCGCTGAACTATGAAGCCTTCAATTTCACACCAAGCGAATTGCATGCTGTCGTACTGACACACGCGCATATCGATCACTGCGGGCTGATCCCGAAGCTGACGAGCCGGGGTTACCGTGGTTCGATTTACGCAACCCCCGGCACGGCCGATCTGCTGACCTACATTTTACCCGACAGCGCCTATGTGCAGGAAACCGAGGTTAGCCGGCTGAACATTCGCAACCGCCAGCGCGGCCTGCCCGCTGTCGAGCCAATCTACACGCAGCAAGACGCGCACAACGCCCTGGCTCAGGTGCGCGGGCAGAAATACGACACGTGGTTCACGCTTGCCCCCGGAATCGAGGCGCGGTTTTGGGATGCGGGTCACATCCTGGGATCGGCCTCGGTGGAACTGCGCGTGACAGATACACCCACAGGCAAAGGCGCAGAGCCCTTAAGCATTCTGTTTTCCGGCGACATCGGCCCCAGCGACAAAGCTTTTCACGACGACCCCAAAGCACCCACCGGCATGGATTATCTGCTGATGGAATCGACCTACGGTGATCGCCTGCGCCCAACGCGCAACAACGAGCAACGCCTGCAGATTCTGGAACGCGAAATAAAGACCGCAATCAAGAAAGGCGGCATGATTCTGATGCCTGCTTTCGCGGTCGAGCGCACACAGGAATTATTGTTCGATCTGGACACATTGATCGATTCAAAGCGGATTCCTGAATTACCAATCTTCGTTGACTCGCCTCTGGCCACAAACGCCACAAAGGTTTTTGCCAAGCACCTGGATGATCGCGCCAACACGCAAAACACCAACGCATTCCAGCGCCACAACATCCGCTACGTCGGTACGACAGAAGAGAGCAAGAGGCTGAACCGCCTGCGCGGCGGCGCCATCATCATGGCCGGCAGCGGGATGTGCGATGCGGGGCGCATCCGGCACCATCTCAAAGCGCACCTCAGCCGCAGCGACACGACAGTGATCCTGGCGGGTTACCAAGCCCCCGCCACGTTGGGCCGCCTGTTGCACGACGGCGAAAAGATGGTGCGGATTCACGGCGAGGAAATTGCGGTCGCGGCCCGCATTCGGATGCTGGATGAATATTCAGGCCACGCCGATCAACGCCATTTGCTGACATGGTTCGATCAGCGCCTGCCCCTGGGGCAGCAGCTTTTTCTGGTCCATGGCGAGGAAAGTGCGCGCGCACAAATGGTCGAGCTATTAAGCGCGCGCGGACTGGCGCGCAAAGACATCCGTATGCCGGTGATCGGGGAAACGGTACGGCTGACGAAAAGCGAAGGCGCAAAGACCATTCGCGTGCGCACGACAATCCAACCAGGCGATGCGCAGCGCGACTGGCACAACGACTATGCCGCCACCGTGATTGCGCTGAAACAAAAGCTGAGCGGCCTTGAGTCTGATCAGCAGCGCAAAACGCTGCTGCGACGCGTAGAAAAGCAAATGCGCGCACCCGAACGGAATTTCAAACGCAAACGGCGCCGCTAAGGCTTTGGCGCCAACCAGACTACTTGTGAACTTTGTCCCAGTTCATCTGCTCTTGGCGGGTGAACTCGTCAATCATAGCGCGGTACACGCGTTCGATGGCATCAGGGCTGGCGCCATATTTTTCAGCAAAACCACGGACGGTTTGCACAATCTCTTCGACGCGGGACTGCACGATCACAGCTTCTTTCGATGGCTTGAAGTTGGCGGCGGTCTGCACATAGTGCAGGCGCTGCGCCATCAAGGGCGCGATCAAGGCATCAAGGCGGTCAATATGAGCACGAACGTCGGACAAAGTGTTGCATGGCTGACGCCACTCAGGTTCGGTGACGGCCTGTTCCGCTGCTTGTTCGTCCTTGGAGTGCGCCACGTGATCCGGCCCGCTTTTAGTTAATAGCTATATTCCGCGAACGCTTTGGTGACGTCGCCTTGCCACGCCCCGTGGTACGAAGCCAGCATTCGCTCTGCTGGGGTTATCCCCGATGATGCGATCTCCTGCAAGGGGACAAGGAAGCCGGTTTCGTCCATGCCGGCGCCATCCAGACGGGCGCGGCGGCGCAAACCAGTGCGCGACAAGTCCAGAAGTTGCAAGGCAATGTCCTGGACCGTGCGGCCCTGGATCTTGGCCTTGAGACCTTGAGTGGGCACGGCGCGGTAAAGTTGCGCGCGGTCTTCGGCAGTCCAATCCTTCACGATGTCCGCGGCGCCATCCAGCGATGCTGTATCGTACAACAGGCCGACCCAGAAGGCAGGCAACGCACAGATGCTGCCCCACGGGCCAGAGTCCGCACCACGCAGTTCGATATAGCTTTTCACCCGCACTTCCGGGAAGGCGGTGGACATATGATCTTCCCAATCGGCAACCGTCGGCAACTGGCCAGGATAGGCCGGCAATTGGCCTTTCAGGAAATCGCGGAACGATTGGCCCGAGGCATCGATAAAGCCGTCGCGGTAAACAAAGTACATCGGCACATCGAGTACATAGTCCACGTAGCGCTCGAAGCTCATGCCGTCTTCGAAGGCAAACGGAATAAGGCCGCTACGCGCAGGATCGGTGTGGTGCCACACGTTTCCGCGGTAGCTTAAAAAGCCGTTGGGCTTGCCTTCGGTGAAGGGCGAGTTGGCCCACAAGGCCGTAGCAATGGGTTGCAAGGCCAGCGACACGCGCAGCTTTTTCACCATGTCGGCTTCGCTGGCGTAATCTAAGTTCACTTGCACGGTGCAGGTGCGCGTCATCATGTCGATGCCCATGGTGCCGACCTTGGGCATGTACTCGCGCATGATCTTGTAGCGACCCTTGGGCATCCAGTGGATGTCATCGCGGCGCCAGTTCGGCGTAAAACCTAACCCCAGCATCCCGATATCAAGCTCATCACCGACGATTTTCACCTGCTTAAGGTGATCGCTGACCTCGGCACACGTCTGGTGTACGTTATCGAGCGGCGCACCCGACAGTTCCACCTGCCCGCCCGGCTCTAAGGACACACTGCCTTTGCCCTTCTGCGTCAGTGCGATGATGTTCTCGCCTTCATATACGCCCTGCCAGCCAAAGCGTGTCAGCCCATTCAAAAACGCCTGAATGCCTTTGGGGCCGCCATAAGGGAGGGCTGAAAAATCGGTGGTGCGATAGGCAAACTTCTCGTGCTCGGTGCCCAAGCGCCATTGGTCCTTCGGCTTGGAGCCATTCGCCAGCACAGCAATCAGCTGATCCTTGGACGTAACCGGCTCGGACTTATCGGAACGAAAAGACGTCATATCGCGCGTGACCCGTGTTGAGCTTAAGCCGTCTTGAGTTTAGACGCCCCAAACTTAAGCCAATAGTGATCTGTCCAGTTAGGGTGCCGCAGCCAAGTCCGCCAGTGGTCTGACGGTTTTTATTTCCAATCCCCTGCCAAGGATTGCCAGCACACCAGTGCCGCCAAGGCTGCCGTTTCGGCGCGCAAGATGCGCGGTCCCAACCCAACGCGCGTAACAAACGGCAGTTGAGCCAGCGCGTCAAGTTCCGATTGCGCAAACCCTCCCTCTGGCCCCACCAAAAAACCGCATGGCCGAGATGCAGTTTCCACAACAACTGTCGAAAGCGGACGGCCTTTGCCGGTTTCATCCAGAACAAACAAACACCGATCTGTCGGCCAAGCTGTGACAAATTTTTCAAACGTAATCGCCTCTCGGACTTCCGGCACAGTCAAACGCTCGCACTGCTCGGCGGCTTCAACGGCCGTGGCGCGCAAACGGTCCAGGTTGATTCGCTCTGCATTCGTATGTTGGGTAAAGACCGGCCACAGCACAGAAGCCCCTAATTCGGTGGCCTTCTCGATCACCATATCAATGCGCGCTTTTTTGATGGGCGCGAATGCCAACCACACATCTGCATCGGGGGCTTGTGGTTTGAACTGTGCCTTGACCTCAAGCCTGCAGGCTTTTTTAGAGACCGCCGCAATGCCCGCCAACCATTCGCCGTCACGGCCGTTGAACAGCAAGACCTCGTTGCCCACGGCTTGGCGCATCACGTGAACGACGTAATGGGCTTGATCGTCATGCAGTACGACAGCGCTGCCAGGTTCAAGCGGCAGGTCGACAAACAAACGCAAGCGGCGGCGGTCGGACATACAGAGGAAGCTTTGTGATTCGGTGATTGAGATTCAACTGAGGCAACTTTAGTTTAGCCCGTCATGAGCGACACCCAAACCTCAAAAATTGAAGCCTCAAAGATCGAAACTTCAAAGATCGACATTGTGGCCGGCCACTGGTTCGAGCGCCGGTTCCCGGCGTGGATGCACCCCTACGCGCGGCTGATGCGGCTCGACCGGCCCATCGGCACATGGCTGCTGTTGTGGCCGTGCTGGTGGTCGCTGGTGTTGTCGGGGGCCGGGGTTTACGCGTGGCATCTGTTTATCTTCTGCGGGACCGGCGCAGTGGTGATGCGCGGGGCCGGCTGCACCTACAATGATATCGTGGACCGCAAGATCGATGCGCAAGTGGAACGCACCGCTACTCGCCCCCTGCCCAGCGGCCAGGTGAAACTGTGGCAGGCGGTGGTGTTCCTGATCCTGCAACTCATCGTCGGGCTGATCATTCTGCTGCAATTCAACATGTTCGCAGTTTGGGTGGGGGCCGCCTCGCTGGTGCTGGTGTTCACCTATCCGTTCATGAAGCGCATTACCTACTGGCCGCAGGCGTGGCTGGGCCTGACCTTCAACTGGGGTGCATTGCTAGGCTGGGCGGCGGCGCGAGGTGAACTCGATTGGCGGGCCTTGGTGCTGTATGTGGCGGGCATCGCTTGGACCTTAGGCTACGACACCATATACGCCCATCAGGACCGCGAGGACGATGAACTGATCGGTGTGAAGTCATCTGCGTTAGCCCTGGGCGAGCGCTCGCATCAGTTCATCGCGTTGTTCTTTTTCATCGCACTGGCTTTGATTACGCTGGCGGTTCCCGGCGAAGACCACACCCTGGGCTTCTGGATTATGATGGGCTTCGCCTTTATTCACGCCGCCTGGCAGGTGTTCACGTTGGACATTGATGACGCGCAAAATTGTCTGACGCGCTTTCGCGCCAACCGCGATTTCGGCGCGCTGATCATGCTGGCGCTCATAGCTTCACGGTTCCAACCATGATTACGCTTGTTCCTTTTACATCGGCTGATATTCCGACGTTGGTCAGTTGGATTCCGGACGCAACCATGCTGCTGCAATGGGCCGGGCCGACGCTAGACTGGCCGCTAACGGCGGAGCAGTTGGAGCGCAACCTGAAATCTTCCGGCCCTGGCACATCGCACCTGATCTACCGCGTCAACAATCTGGCGGGCGAACACGCAGGCCACATCGAAATCAAAAGCATCGACCCGGTGCACTCCAACGCCATGATCGGCAAAGTGCTGATCGCGCCCGCGTTTCGCGGGCAAGGCCTGGCCCTGCCGCTGATGAACGCAGTGCTTAAAATCTGCTTTGATGATTTGAAGCTGCACCGCGTGGGCTTGCGGGTGTTTGCGCAGAACACAGGGGCGATTTCCACCTACAAACGCGCGGGCTTTGTGGCGGAAGGCTTGGACCGCGAAGTGCGCCGCACACCCGATGGAACCTGGTGGAACGCCTGCACCATGGGCATTCTGGAACACGAGTGGCTTGATCAGAAGCGTCGGGCAGCATTGCAGCCCGACACTTAAATCCGCGCAAAACCCCTGACTTATTCCGCGGCCTGCTTCTGCGGCTGCGGTTGTGGCGGCGGCGCCGGCGGCTTCTTGCTGTCGAGGTATTGCTCGATATTCACTGTGTCCACCTGTTCGGGACGCAGGAACTGCTCGGCATAATCCTTATAGGCGCCGGACGACAGGAACAGCTCGAACAAATCGGCATCGACGTGCTTGTCCTTCTTCATGAAGTACAAAATCTTGACGCTCTCGGACAATGTCTTGGCTTTCTTGTACGGACGGTCGGCGGCCGTTAAGGCCTCGAAGATATCCGCAATCGCCATGATGCGCGCGGGCAGCGACATCTGCTCGCCGCGCAGCTTGTTGGGATAACCGGTGCCGTCCATCTTCTCGTGGTGGCCGCCTGCGTACTCGGGCACGCGTTTCATGTGTTTCGGGAACGGCAGCTCCTTCAACATGTCGATGGTCAGCACAATGTGATCGTTGATCTTCTTGCGCTCATCGTCGTTCAGCGTGCCGCGTGCGATGCACATATTCAGGATTTCGCCCAGGTGATACTCGGCGCGGCCATGTTCGGGCAGGTCGGCCAAAAGGCTTTCAAAGCCCTCAGCGGGCGGCGGCGTATCGGCAAACAGTTTTGACTCGGCCCATGCTAAACCTAGAGAACGGTCGTAATAGCGGTACCACTTCTGCGCACCGATCTCTTTGACCTTGTCTTGTTTTTCCTTGGACATGAACTCGCCGCCGATATTGGCGTCGGCGATGAACTTCCACTGCTCATCCAATTCCTTGCAGCGCTCTTTGAATTTTTTGCGCTCGACGCGCGCACTCTTTCCCTTGGCGATGGCTTTGAGCATCTTGATCTCGGCATCGCGGCGCAACACCTCGAAGCGCATACGAACCTCATGTATGCGGTCGTAGATCGTTTGCAGTTTGGTGGCTTTGTCGACGACGAACTCGGGCGTCGTCACTTTGCCGATATCGTGCAACCACGCGGCCACATGCAATTCGTACCAATCGGCTTCGGAGAGCGCGAAGTCTTTGAACTGCCCCTCTTCGGACGCCACGGCTTTTTCAGCCAGCATACGGGTCAGTTCAGGCACGCGCTGACAGTGGCCGCCCGTATAGGGCGACTTGGCGTCAATGGCGTGGGCCATAACCTTGATCAGGCTATCCATCAGCGCTTTTTGCGCTTCGATCAGTTGCTGGTTGTCGATAGCGACGGCGGCCTGGCTGGCCAGCGCTTCCACCAACCGCTGCACCTCAGCGCTGAAAGGAATGACGTTGCCGTTCCCATCGTTCGCGTTAATCAGCTGCAGCACGCCGATGACGGCATCGGAATAGTTTTTCAGCGGGATCGTAAGGAACGACTTCGAACGGTAGCCGGTGCCCGCATCGAATTTCTTCGTCCCTGAGAAATCGAAACCTTCGGCTTCGTAGGCATCGGGGATGTTAATCGTCTTGCCCGTCAACGCCGCATAGGTGGAGATGTTGTTGTGATTGGGCTGCTTGGTCTCGGGGTTGTACATCTTCAAGGGCGGGAAATTGATGGGCACACCCGTGGTGCCGCCCATGGCAATTTTCAGTGTGCCGGTGCGCACAATGACGAACTTCAGCGTGTCTTCTTCCGTGCGCAGATACAGCGTGCCGCCATCGGCTTTGGTGATGTCGATAGCTTCCAGCAAGATGCGTTCAGTCAGGCGGTCGTGATTCCGCTCGGCCGAGAGCGCCAAGCCGATATCAATCAGTCGCTCCAGACCTGACATTCCATCGCGCGGGTTCCCTGCCCCCGACGCAAAGTTCGCGCCACCGTCGGCCATCTCTGCCACCTTTTGCTGGCGGTGCGTCCTGCTTTATCGAAAGCCTGATCCCACCGCGCGGTTCTCTACTGCGCCCTGTTTTATTCGTTTCGACCGCGACTGAATGTTTCAGTCGTGTGTCATTTTTAAAGGGCAATTCTTATTTAAACTCAGAGTGTTAATTAAATCTTTTTGTTGAAGTCTTGGGCCTTATCTTAAGATCGCGCCTGGTGGCAAACAAGGGTGCGGGCCATCACTTTTCAGCCAATAGTTGACCGCGCCCCGCCAGCCGCGCCCGGCACGGTCCTTGACGCCCGCGGCGCGCAGTCCTTAAGTGTCGGAAATACCGCACCTATTTCCTTTTTTCAGCAGTCCGAACCCGCCCGCCATGCCTTACCGTTCCTTGCGTGACTTTATGAGCAGGCTTGAGCGTGAAAAGCGCCTGGTACGGGTGAAAACGCCTGTCTCTAGTCAGTTGGAGATGACGGAAATACAGACTCGGGTGCTGGCCGAAGGCGGCCCCGCCATCCTGTTTGAGAATGTGATCCGGGCCGATGGGCAAAAATCGGACATGCCGGTGCTGGTGAACTTGTTCGGCACGGTCGAGCGCGTGGCCTGGGGCATGGACCGCGAACCCCAAGAACTGCGCGGTGTCGGCGAAACGTTGGCGTTCCTGAAACAGCCCGAACCGCCGGGCGGCTGGCGCGAAGCATTAGAGATGCTGCCGCTGCTCAAAACCGTCATGGCGATGAAACCCAAAACGGTTTCAAGTGCTGCATGCCAAGAGATTGTACTGACAGGCGATCAGATTGATTTGAACGCGCTGCCGATCCAAGGCTGCTGGCCCGGCGAGCCTGCGCCGCTGATCACGTGGCCCTTGGTGGTCACGCAAGGGCCCGACTTTAATCAAAAAGGCGGCGATAAGCGCGACGGCTTTAATCTCGGCATCTATCGCATGCAGGTGATGGCCAAAGACAAAGCCATCATGCGTTGGCTGAAACATCGTGGCGGGGCCGGTCATTTCGACCGCTGGAAAGAAAAGAAAGCCGAGCCTCTGCCCGCCGCCTGCGTGATCGGCGCAGACCCCGGCACGATCTTGGCTGCCGTCACACCTGTGCCTGATACGTTGTCGGAATATCAATTCGCAGGTTTGCTGCGCGGTACGAAAGTGGAACTGGTGGACTGCAAAACAGTACCCCTCAAAGTACCGGCCGAAGCCGAGATCGTGCTGGAAGGCCACGTGATGCTGGACGAGTTCGCCGACGAAGGCCCCTACGGCGATCACACCGGCTACTACAACTCCGTCGAGAAATTCCCGATCTTCCGCATCAGCGCCATTACGATGCGCAAGCAGCCGATTTATCTGTCGACCTACACGGGCCGCCCACCCGATGAGCCCAGCGTGCTGGGCGAAGCGCTGAACGAAGTCTTCATTCCGTTACTGCAACAACAATTCCCCGAGATCGTGGACTTCTGGTTGCCGCCGGAAGGATGCAGCTATCGCATCGCTGTCGTGAGTATGAAGAAAGCCTACGCGGGCCACGCCAAGCGCATCATGATGGGGGTATGGAGTTTCCTGCGCCAGTTCGTCTACACGAAATTTGTGATCGTGGTGGATGCCGAGATCAACGCGCGCGACTGGAAAGACGTGATGTGGGCGGTCTCGACGCAGATGGACCCGGCGCGGGATATTACGGTGATTGAAAATACGCCGATTGATTACCTGGATTTCGCGAGCCCCGAGCCCGGCCTGGGTGGCAAAATTGGTTTAGAC
>JAEUKL010000187.1 GCA_016793005.1 Rhodospirillaceae bacterium
CGGAAGTGTTCACCGGTACGGGCACGGGCTCGTCGCAGTACGACAACCGCGGTCGCTTCTTCTTCGTGGGCGCCAACGTTACGTTCTAAGGAGCTACATTCTAAAGAGCTACGTTTTCAGACTGCAAAAAGTCTGACGAGAAAAACGCGCTGGGCAAGCCCAGCGCGTTTTTTGTTATGCGGAACGGCTGTCTGCCTGATAATATGTTGAAATATAATGATAATTTATAGTTATCCGAAATTCGAACATACGCCTGTTTTGTAAAGCGCGCGATTTCGGATTTTTCCTATGCTTGCGGCATGAATCCTTGACCCTGCTTGCCGTTATCGCTCGGAACGCCATCCATGCCCGTGGAAATTCTGGGAATGATCTCGCACCGCGAGACAACCCTTCACTACAAATCGCCGAAGATTTTTGATGCGGGTTACTTGCGCCTGTTCGCCCAAACCCTGGAGCAGGCGGGCTACGACCGCACACTTGTGGCGCAAAGTTCCTTCTGGCCCGACAGCATGCCGCTGGCCGCCGATATTATGGCCCATACGCAGCGTTTAAAGTTGATGGTGGCCCACCGACCAGGTTTTGTAGCCCCCACCATGGCGGCGCGGATGTTTGCAGCGCTGGATCATCTCAGCAATGGCCGCGCGGGCATTCACATTATCTCGGCGGGTAACGATGCGGAAACCCAGTGCGACGGTGATTTCCTGACCAAGGACGAGCGCTACCATCGTTCGGCGGAGTTCGTGCAGATCCTGCGGGCCATATGGTCCAGCGATGTGCCGGTAGATCACGACGGGACATACTTCAAGTTCAAGCGCGCGCTGTCGGAAATCCGACCGCTGCAGCAGCCGTCAATCCCGGTGTATTGGGGCGGTAGCTCCGAAGTATCGCTGACCTTGGCCGCGCAACATGCCGATGTGTACGCCTTCAGTTTGCAGTCGGTCGCCAAGACTCGCGATCTGATGCTGCGTATGCAGAAAGACGCGAGTTCGCATCAGCGCCGCATCGCGTTTCAAGGTGGCGTGCGCATCATTCTGGGCCAGACGGAAGAACTGGCGTGGCGCAATGCCCGCGACATCGCCGATTCATTGCGAGTTCAGGCCGAAGCGCGGCTGCGCGCCACAGGCAGCGCCGTAGATCAGGGCTCGGCCGGGGGGCGTAACGATCCGGCGTTCTCGACCAAAAAAGGCACCTCGAACCTCGCGAAGCTTAACACTTTGTCGGACGAAGGCGAACTGATCGACGGGCGCTTGTGGACCGGTACGGTCACAGCCTCGGGCGGCTCTGCGCCGCCGGCATTTGTCGGCACAGCCGAACAAATCACGCAGTCCATGATGGCGTATTACGAATTGGGCGTAACAGGCTTTATGATTCGTGGATTCAATGTACTGACCGATGTGGTCGAACACGGCCAAGAATTAATCCCACGCTTGCGTGCGGCTGTAGAAGCGCATGACCGCACCCACCGTGCTGCTTAAAGAAAGCGCAGCCTAGGTTTTACGCTTCTAGGTTTTACACTTCGACGTAATAAAAGCGCCAACGGCTGCGGCCCATGGGGCCGGGTCGTCGTACATCATGTGCGAGTTGCCGCCCTGAAATTCATGATACGCGAAATCAGGCCGCAGCTTCAGCGCGCGTGCGGCAGCTGCGTGAATGCTGTCGGCGGTGTTCGACAGTACCAGCGTTGGGGCTTTGATGCTTTTCAGTGCCACTTCCATATCGAACGTAAAGGCCGCCTGATGCCCGTACCATTCGTGTTGACCCGCCAGATAGAACGACAACACCGACCACTGCACCGACTCTGGTTCCGCGGTTTTGCGCGAAATCGTCTCATCCACACGTTTCCAGCGCGTCTGGATGTGGCTGCCATCCGGCAGAATGTCGATGTTCGGGTGCAACTGGTTCTTCAGGCGGTCCGCCCGCTCGTCGGCCGTGTACAGCGGCACACCATGCAGCACGACGCATGACACACGGTCCGGGTGCTTGGCAGCCGTGGCCGCGGCCAGCGTTGCACCGGTGTGATGGCCTACAATCGCCGCGCGTTTGATCCCAAGCTGATCCATAACGGCGACGACATTGTCTGCATACTCTTCGGCGGTGGGCGGGTGGTCGGGCAGGTCAGACATCCCAAAGCCCGGTGTATCGGGTGCGATGGTGCGCAAGCCCTGTTTGGCGAGCAGTGGCTGTGCTTTGGCGTACTGTACGCCGAACCATGGCGTCTGATGCAACAGCAGGACAGGGATCCCATCGCCGAGTGCGGAATAATGAACCTGTCCCATGGGCGTCATGACATAGCCACGCGGGCCTTGAATAACGTGTAGGCCATCCCAGCCGGGATTTGATGCATCGGTCACTGTCTGTTCACTCAGTGCAGGTTGATTCAAAGCCACGCAAAATAAAACAGCACACATATATATCAGTCGCCGCGTTTTCATATGTATGCTCCGTGAATGCTAGAACGGTAATATCCGCTCGCCCAAAAGCTTTCCGAAGACCAGTGATGGCATAGCCATCATACCGCCCACAAATGCATTCCCCTGCAGCTGTCCGCCGCCTAGAATTTCACCTGCCGCATAAAGGTTGGGAATGGGGGTGCGATCCGGCCGGATGACACGCAACTGCTCGTCAACGGCTAAGCCCACGGTGGAGGTCACCGACGCACCTTGATTGCGAATGGCGTAAACCGGCCCGGTTTCGAGACGCGCCGGTAAATGTTTTCGTCCAAATTTATCCTGGCTCGAGGCCACGCCCGCGTTGTAGTCCGCAACGGTTTTTTGCAAAGCTGCGGCATCTAGCCCGATTTTTTGGGCCAACGCGTCCAGCGTGTCAGCTTTCGTAAACATGGCGTGCGTTTCAAACGCCTTTTCCATGTCGGCCTTGGTCCAGTTAAAAACAATCGGTGTTGTCTTATCGAAGGCTGTTTGATCGAACACAATCCAATAGCGCAAATCCGGCTGCTCCAGCAGTGTGTGCTCGCGCACGTCGACGCTGGGCTCGTCTTCACGAATGAAGCGCGCAGCGTTCGCGTTTACATAAATTTCCCAGGGCGGCCGATTGGCCGGATAGGTGTTGGCGCGGCCCGTAATGGGGCTGGGGAATTTGTCGTCCTGCAGAATCCAACCGAAATTGCAGAGGTAATTCTCACGGCCCCGCGCATACCCGCCGGCACTTACGCCCAACTGCAAACCTGCGCCCTGGTTGAAACTGTAGGCGGCCTTGGCGAACAGCGGAATGCCGCAGAGTTCTTTAAAGTAGGTTGGGTTGGCTGCGTACCCGCCCGCGGCAAGCAAAACATTTTTGCCCTTGAACGCATGCGACGCGCCGTTGCCGTCAACCGCCTTAACGCCCGTCACGCTGCCATCACTTTCTTGCACCAAGTCCGTGATGCGGGTGTTGGTTTTGAGCGCGATGGCGTCACGGTCAATGCCCTCCTGAAGTGCCTTGGCCAGCACTTTTACGACCGATTTGCCCATCTCCTTGCCCCAGTAGTACCGGGGCACAAGGTACGGTTCGTGTGCTTCCGACATCACTGGGCAGTCTGGCCGTACATCAAAACCCTGTTCCATCAGCCAGTCGAACATGCCGGCGGCATTAAAGATGGCGAGGTGTGCCAGGTCTTTATCGATAGTGCCTTTGCTGATGCGTAGCGCTTCGTCGTAGTGCTGCTGCGGCGTATCCGTAATGCCCTTTTGCGCCTGAAGCTTTGTGCCTGCCGCACTCACCTGGCCATGGGCAACAAGTAACGTGCCGCCCACCTCGGGCGATGCGTCGATCAGCAGCACGCGGCCGCCACGCTTGGCCGCAAAAATCGCGGCCATCAACCCTGTCGTACCCGCGCCCATGATGATTACATCCCATGGAGTTTGAGCGGTCATCGTCGTCATTACGTTGTCCTTAGAAGAGTCTGGTCTTATTTTCTTTTACCGGCTGAAAACGTGATGTCTTCATACGACACGCCCAATGTGCGCGTTGCGAACTTGTCGATGTCGTTGGTGATGGCGTAGTGGTACGGAATCTCGACCATCCACAGGCTCGGGGCGAGGTCTTTCAGCTTCGCCATAATCGCTTCCAGCGCCTTGCGGCGTGCGCCAACGTCCATGATCACGTCACTGGCGTAAATTTCGGGCATGATCGTCTGGTCGCAGAAAAACGGATTGGGCTTGTCGCAGGAATAGTATTTCACGGCACGGATGACGTCGCGGTAACTGCTGTTGTCCCAGAACAGTGAAAAAGCATCCGTGTCGTCCCACTGGTTGCTTAAGTATTTGCGCAGCCATGTGGCGTATGAGGGCGTCTCGATAGTGACCTTCACACCCACCTGGCCCAACTGTTCGGCCATGCGTTGGTAAATCAATTGATCCGAGAGGCCGAAGCCTGTCAGCACTTCCAGTTTCAGCTTAAACCCGCTGCCGTAACCTGCTTCGGTTAGTAAGACTTTGGCTTTTGCCGGGTCGTAAGGGTAGGGCGTGAGAGTTGCGTTGCAGCCAAATACCAGGGCTGTGCAGCCTTGGCTGGCGACCTTCGATTTCCCGTGAAGAATTGTGTCCACAATCTCGGCGCGGTTGACGGCGTAGTTCAGCGCCTGGCGCACGCGCGGGTCATGCAGCGGCGTTTTTTTGTCGCCTGTAGTTCGAAACGCAATGGCCATCACTTGCGTGCCTTCCTGCATCACCGAGCGGAAGGGTTGGCCTTCCAACTCGCCCAAGTCATCGGGTGTGAAGGCTTCAGCCACATCCACTTCGCCGGTCAGTAGTGCGCTCAATCGGGTTGTGGCCTCGGGTAGAATCACGATCTCAAGGCGGTCGAGTTGTTTGGGCGCACGCCAGGATTTTTTGTTGGCCGTAAATACGCTGCGCCCCGTCGTGCGGCCCCAATCAACTAACGTCCAAGGCCCGGTGCCGATGGGTTTCAAAGCAAACGCGCCTTCATCTTTCGCCCAGGCCTTGGGTTCGACGATCATAATAATGGCCAGCCGCTTAGGCAGAATGGCGTCGGGCTTGGCAGTCTCGATCTCGACCACCAGCGGCTCAATGACCGTTACCTTGCTGATGCCGGCCACTTCTGTGGCCATGTACAGCCGTTTCCCCGCTTCTGTTTGCAAAGCCTGGATGTTTGCGACCACGGTGTTGGCGTCGAACGGCTGTCCATCGTGGAAGGTGACATTGGGCCGCAAATAAAACCGCCAGCGCGTCGGGCTCACCAAGTCCCAGCGCAACGCCAAGCCTGGCGATAAATCGCCGTTGGGTTCAACCACCGTCAGTGCATCGAACAACGCAGACCAGATCGCAGCACCTGGCTGTCCGGCCGAGGTGTAGGGGTTGCCAAGGCTGGGCGGAATCTGGTTTCGCGCCACGCGTAAGGTCACGGCCTCGGCGTGGCTGGCCATAAACACGCTGGCCATAAACACAGCGATCAGGACGAGAATAAACTTAAGGCGCGCGACACTTATCACGGCGTGTTCTCCTGAATCGTACTCAAGGCCTTGCCTAATTCACGCGCGGTCTGGCGTAAGGGCGCCAGATACTGGTTCACGGCCATGGCGTGGCTCATGGCTGACGTGAAGAAGCGCAATGAGAGTGAGCCAAAGGCCGCATCGTTCACCAGGATCGGCACCGACAGCACTGAACCGCGGTCGGGCGAGTCCACAACATGATAACCGCGCTTATGAATTTGGTTCAGTGTGGTCTTCAAGGGGCCAATACGCGCTTTGCTTTGGGCTTTGGCGGCGCTTGGTGCGCTGGACAAAAGGTTTCCTTGCGTTTCCGGGGCAGCGAAGGCCAGATATACAAGACCCGATGATGTGTCGAACATCGACATCGCCAGGCCGATGCGCCTGCGCCGGAACGTCACGGGCGATAAATGTTCGGTATGCGCCAGAACGATCATGCGCAGATCAGTCGGGATCAGCAGCGAGCAAGGCCACGCATAGGTGCGCGTGAGTTTCTCTAATGCCGGTTCGGCGATCTGCGAAATCCACGCATCGCTGCGATAGCCCGCACTTAAACTCGGGATGCGCGTTGAGAGCCAGTAGCCGTTCGAATTGGTGCGCCGTTCCAGGAAGCCTGCATCGCATAGAGACTCTAGCATTCTATAAGCCGTGCCGCGGCTGAGCTTGGTCTCTTGCGCCACCTGATTCAGGTTCGCACCGTTATGCCGGTTGACGGCTTCCAGAATTTCCAGGCCCCGGATGAGGGACCGCACTTTGTCGCCGGATTTCATTGGCCACCCTTTATCGCCATAAAATACTGCTGTTCCAAAGGCCTGGACAATGCCGTGTTGAGCGGTGCTCGGATGCCGTGCTTAATGCAAAACAGCCTGTTTTTAAGGCCTTTGCGCGTGGATCATGGGTGTACTGAAGCCGCCAGGGCAAAAAGGACGAACGCCATGATTATCGACTCAGACACCCACGTTGTTGAAGATGAAGACATCTGGAAATGGGTCTCGAAGGCCGAGGCGCGCTATAAGCCCATCACGATTTCCTCCAGCGAAGTCAGCCATGCCGCCTATTCGTCGGGCAGCACCAAGTTCTGGCTGATCGATGGCAAGATTTATGGGCGCGGCGGCCAGCCCAGCAATGTGTACGCTGACGGCACGCGCAATCTGGCCGATACCAAGGCGCGCATCGCCGACATGGACCGCTACGGCCATGACGTACAAATTATTTACCCCAGCCTGTTTTTGAACCTTTGCACCAAAGATGTTGCGGCCGAGCGCGCGGCCGTACGCGCCTATAATCGCTGGATGGCCTCGATCTGTGCGGACAGCAAAGGCCGCTTGCGCTGGGTGGTGTTGCCGATCCCGCGCGACATCAACGCCTCGATGGAAGAGCTGGAGTTCGGCCGCGCCAATGGCGCCTGCGGTGTGCAGATGCGCGGCTACGAAGGCGACCGCACGCTCGACAATGCGGATTTTGAGCCGATTTTCGCCAAGGCAAGCGACCTTGATTTGCCGATTTGCATTCACATCGGCAACGGCAGCCCCAGCTATGCTGTGATCGAAAACGCACGCAGTGGGTTCCGCAACGTGTTGGGCAATTCCATGCCCGCGTTCATTGCCTTCGCCGCGCTGATGCTCAGCGATGTGCCGGCGAAATTCCCGAAGCTGCGTATCGGCTTCATTGAAGCTGCCTCGGAATGGGTGCCGTTCGCCATTCATCGTTGCCGCAAGATGCTGCGTCACTACGGGCTGAAAGACGCGTTCGATACGTTGTTCGCGGACAACCGCTTTTACGTGACGTGCGAGGCCGACGAAGACATTCAACATGTCGCCAAAGTGACTGGCTACGACAACCTGCTGGTCGGCACCGATTACGGCCACGCCGATACCTCAACCGAGTTGGAAGCGCCACGTCTTTTGCGCGGCCGCCCGGATTTGAGCCCTGATCTCACGCGCCGGATTGTGACCGACAACCCGAAGCGGTTCTATGCTATCTGACCACTAACGACATCGGCGGAGGGGAACCATGGATCGTCGGACTCTAGTTGCGGGCGTGCCTGTCGCATCGGCGTTAGCAGCATTTGGGGTTAGCCAAGCCCAGGCTGCGGATCGGCCGGCCGCAGTAGCCGCCAGTGCGCCCGAGATCAAGTTTCCTGCCGCCGTGATGCGTGTGCCGGTGAACGTGCCGCCCAGCGCCGGCGAGCTGGAAAATGTGCGAAAGAAAAACTTGGCCGCGATGGTCGAGGCTATTGAAGGTGTCATGCGTGCCAATGCGACCGCCAAGCCGCGCATCGTCAATTTCCCGGTCTTGCAGCTGACTTCGGCGCAGCGCTCAGTCTCGGGCGTGCCCATGTCGGCCGTTGCGGTTGATCTGGTATCCAAGCCCTTGGATAAAACTGTATTCGCGCCTGTGATCGAGGCGTGCCGCCGCCATAACTGCTACGTTGCGACCAGCACGCAGGAAATGGTGCCGCAGATGCCGGGGCGCTACTTCCACACCGGCGTGGTGATGGGCCCTGAGGGTTTGGTGCTGCGCTCGCCGAAGTCGCAAGCGCAAAGCGCGCCTGAAGTGAGCTACCTGCGCGATATCGCCGACGAGTACACCAAGATTTTCGGGCCGGACTCGATTTTGCCCGTGGTTAAAACACCCATCGGCAATCTGGCCTGCTACGTGGAAGGCGAGGCCGAGGTGCTGGAAGTTTCGCGCCTTGTGGCGGCGAAGGGGGCCGAGATCATCCTTCACGTCAGTCTGGAGAACGAGGAAACCCCGTGGATGGCCTTAAAGCAGGCCATTGCGTTCCAATGCCACGTCTACCTGATCACCGGGGCGACATCGCGTACGCTGTATGCCAACAACCCCGAAGGCAAGTGGGCGGGTGGAGCCTCCACCATCATCGGGCCGTCCGGTAAAGTATTGGCGCAGAAGGGTGGGCAGGACGAAGGCTTTGCCGTGGCCGAGATCGACATTGGCGCCATTGCCGAAGCCAAAAAGAAGTATGGCCGTAACACGGTACCGGCCTGGAACCTCTATACGAACCTCTACAAAGGCTAATACGCGTTCGGAATGACGAGGATTTGGCGGGCTATCGCTGCTGGTCTTGGGTTTGCGTTGTCGCTTGCATCGACAGCGCACGCAGAGTCGCGCCTGACTGTCGCCGTTGAGGTTTTGCCGCGCTCGAATAACCCATTCAGTTCCACCTCCATCGTCGATCTGGGTTATTGGTCGGCGTTTTATGATCCGCTGACGCTGGTCACCACAGACGGCGAGTTGCTGCCGTGGCTGGCAGTGTCGTGGCGACAAACGTCGCCGACCAGGTGGCAATTTACCCTGCGCGAGAATGTGAGGTTCTCGAACGGGACGGTGTTTAATGCCGCTGCGGTTGTGGCGGCTCTTGATTACTTGAAATCCGAGCGCGGTAAGATCGAGCCGGTGGCGCGGGACTTGGCGAATATCACGACTGCCCGCGTGATATCCGAACATGTGGTCGAGTTCGACACAACAAAACCCGATCCGTTGCTGCCGCGCCGTCTTTCGATTTTGCGCGCCATCGAACCAAATCTTTGGGCGCAGAAGGGCCCCGAAGGCTACGCTGCCAGCCCCATCGGCACAGGCCCTTACAAAATTGAAACGGCGCGCGGGGATCGCGTTAAGCTCGTCGCCAATACGCAATCCTGGCGCAAAGCCCCAACCGATACGCTGAATTACATCATCAGCACTGACGCCACGGCGCGTCTATCGGCGTTGCAGATCGGTGATGTGGATGCGGCTTTGAACGCCTTGTCACCCGATGAGTTTGATGCGTTGAAAGATGCGGGCGGCTCTGTGTTCGTTGATCGCATTCCTGCTGTTGTCGCGCTCATTCTCAACACGGTGAAAGAAACCCCTTTTCGCGATGAGCGCGTGCGCAAGGCCATGATCTTGGCCGTGAACCGCCATCAAATTGTTGCTGAACTGCTGGCGGGGCAGACGGTGGTTGCCGACCAGCCCGCCACACGCGGCATGATCGGCTTTTCGCCTAACCTTGACTCCACGCCGTACGACCCGGCCAAGGCCAAAGCCTTGTTGACGCAAGCGGGCTATCCAAACGGATTTGCTTTCGACATGGAAATGCCGGCCTCGAAGGTACTGTATATCTCGGTGTTCCAAGCCATTGCGGCAGACTTACGAAAAGTCGGCATCACCATGACGGTGCGGCAGTTGCCGCAAATCGCGTTTCAGGAAAAAACGCAGCTTGGGAATTGGGCAGGCCCAGCGTTTGCGTGGCCGTTCTTCTCGCCTACGTCCGATCCGCTGTATGCCATGCAGTATCATTCCTGCGGCTGGGCTGCCGCCTGGTACTGCGACCAGACAACTACGGATCTGATTAACAAAGCCAGTGCAGAGCCGAACCTGGACGCGCGCAAGGCGTTGACTACGCAAATCATGACGCGCGCGCATGATACGGCGCAGGCGTTGTTCTTGTATGAGTCCGTATCGTTTATCGGGCTGGGTGCGCGCGTGCAGAAATTTCGCGCTGACTATGGCTTTATCCGCTTCGAGGATATCGCGCTTAAACGCTAAACCGAGATAGGCTTTACGGCCATGCAGCCGGCATGTTCGCGGCCGTTCGAATCTTTGCCCAAGCGCTGCAATCCGAAAAAAGAAGCGCGCTGAACGTCAAATCCTGCTGCTTTGCATTCGCGGGCAAGAATATCCGGGTCGAGCGTGTTCAAAAATTCCGGCGCGGGCGGATCGCCCGCCGAGGTGCGCCGTACCGATGCGAAATCCGGGATAAAGCCGGGCCAGGGCTCGCCCGCGGCTTTTTTGGTTTCATAGCTGGGCACGATGGAGTTCCAGCCCGGCATGTAGGGTGTGTCCACCACCAGGAACAGTTTCCCGCCGGGCGTCAGCCAGTTGAACATTTTGCGCAGTGTGATGCGAATATCATCGCCCGTCAGAAAGTGGATCACGCGCGACGCCAGGATTGCATCGAACGATTGTGCAGAAAATTCTACGTCTGGCAGTAAGCCCACAACGGTGCGCAGTGCGGCTTTGTGCTCGGGCTTCGCGCGCTCGGTTAGAATGTTGAGGTGCGCTGGTTCCATGTCGCAGGCGCAAACCTTTGCGCCTTTGTCGAGGGCCGCCAATGTGGCGACCCCGTAAGCACAACCCATGTCCAGCACTTCGTGATGGGCCTGCCCGGCCACAGCGGCAAATTCGGTCGCGTACTCATCCAAGGCCTCCAGCATAAAGCCGCGGCTATTCAGGGTTGGGATCGCACCCGGAAGATTGGTGGCGGGAAGGGCGGACGACATGGGCGACTCCTTCTGCGACAGCTTAACGCCGGGATGGTAGGGCTTTGGTCCGTGCGTGCAAGAAACCTCAGCCAGAGTGTTCGCCCAGCGCGCTTTAAGCTTAGTCCTCTACTTGCATCAGGTCGTAGCGCAGGAAACCAAAGTCTGACCGGAAATTCTTGATACGGCTGGAATACGAGACGAGGTTCAGGGACTCGTACATAAACAGCGCCTGCGCATTCTCATGCATACGGGCCATCAGCTGCTTCGTCAGATCAATACGTGCATCAAGCGTTTTAGCGGCGACGGCACTCTCGCGTAATTTCTCGGCCTCGGGGTCGCAGAACCACGCCACGGTCCACGAACACGTATGCTGCCGCACGGCATCTAGCGCATCGAACGACGGCGAGAAGAACACAGCCGCCATGGCATCGGCCTTGACGCCGGTATTATAGATCATCCCCGCCATTACCGGGTCGGGCAGGGCTTCAATTTTCATGGTGACGCCGATTTTGTTCAAATCGCTGGCGACCATTTGAAACACTTGCCCCCAAATCGTGCCGCCTTGCGTCATCGCCAATGAGAATGTGAAGCCCTTGGCAAGGCCCGCATCATTTAACAGGCGTTTTGATTTCTCGGGGTCATACACGGTCGCCGGAACATCGGGGTTGAAACCCAAAAACTCATGGCGCGCCGGTTGCTGCGCCAGCGTTGCGCGGCCGGAAAAAAGCGCGCTTACAATCGCCTTCACATTCACCGCGCCAATGATGGCTTGGCGCACACGGATATCCTGAAACGGAGTGTCTTTGGTGGTGTTGAAGGCCAGTCCGACAACGGCCGGGATATGATCATCTGCCAGCACATACTTCCCGCCCGTCGGCAGGTCGGATTCAGCGAAGTCAAACGCGGCAAACGCGACATCGACCGCGCCGGTCATTACCGCACTTTTACGCGCTGCTGCATCGGGTAGCGCGATGGCATGAAGGGCGGGCGTTGGGGCTTTGCGCCACGATTGCGGCGCGGCAACAAATGTCGCTTTGTTCAGGGCCCAGGTCTCAACCGTATAGGGGCCGGTACCGATGGCAGAGTTAATGAGGTTCTCGCGCGTAAACGGCATCCCTTCGGGCAGTGTTGCGATGCGGATCAAACTCAGGCGCTGCGGTAGCGTCGGGTCAGGGTTCAGCGTGGTGATCTTCACTTTATGAGCATCAATCGCGGTCGCGGACTTAATGTTAGCGGCGAAGGGTGCGGCCGGTTCTGTACGGCCGTCGGGCCCGATCAGGTATTCGACAGCGCGCACAACATCAGCGGCGGTAAAGGGCGCACCGTTCGAGAAAACGACATCACGGCGCAAGTCGAACAGCCATTCGGTTGGTGACGCAGGTTGCCACGCTGTCGCCAGCCAGCTGATCAGCTTCCCATCGCTGTCGACATACGTGAGCGTGTCGTAGAGCGCAGCGAACAGCCACGCACGCGTGATCGAGATGCTGTCGTAAGGATTGATGCGCCCCGCCGTCATGGCGCCGGTCGCCAGCGTCAGTGGCTTTGTGCTTGCGGCCTGGGTGTCGGCCACGGGCGTGAAAGCAAGCGCAGCAGCAATGCATCCGGCAGCGACGGCGGTAAAACGCATCAGGGGCGACCCTCGGAATGGTGCGATGTGAGGTGGTGGCATCAACATAGCGGCTCAGCCCACGTGCGGGAGATTAGAACCTCTAATGACTCATAAGAAGATGTATATATTCGCGCATACCAGAGGCCCTTAACGTGCCGGCCCATGAGTCCGCATCCCCATAATCCGCCCATTGAGATCGTAGGCTTGGTCTACCACGCCCGTTCGACCGAGTGGCGCAGCCTGCCGCCGTCGACCTTTGATCGGCCATTCATCGTTGAACTGGCCCAAGCCTTCGAGCGTGCGGGCTATGACCGGGTGCTGTTGGGGCAAACCGCCACTTGGCCCGATAATCTGGCGATTGCCAGCACTGTAGCGGCGGTGACAACCAACCTGAAACTCATGATCGCGCAGCGCCCGGGCTTCATTGCGCCTGCGGTTGCGGCGCGTAAACTTGCGACCATCGATCAGCTTAGCCGGGGCCGCGCCGGTGTGCATATCATCACGGCGGCCAGCGATATCGAGACACAATGCGACGGCGATTTCCTGACGAAAGACGAGCGCTATGTGCGCAGCTACGAGTACGTGGGGTTGCTGCGGCAACTGTGGGCCAGCGATAAGCCGGTGCACTACACGGGTCAGCATTTTACGTTGAATGGCGCTGCCGTCGATATCAAGCCCTACAACGGCAAAAGCATTCCGATTTTCTGGGGCGGCGGTTCGCCTAATGCTGTCAAGTTCGGCGCCGAGCGGGCAGATGTGTATGCCTTGGGGCCGGGCACCGTGGCCGATACAGCGGCGCAAGTGGCGCGTATTCAGGCCGAGGCCGATCTGCATGGCCGCAAACCACGCTACAGCATGTCCATGCGCGTGCTGGTGGCCGACACCGATGACGCAGCATGGGCGCGGGCGCATCAGTTGTTGGATGATGTGATCGTCAATCAGGAGCGCAACGGCCCTGTGGGCCGTGTGAAGGAAGAAGAGGCCCGCGAAGGTGCTGTGGCGCGCAAACTCGCGGCCATGGACGAGCGCCTGGACGATTGCTTGTGGATGGGTGTGACGAAAGTGACCCAAGGGCGCTTGCAGGCGACGGCTTTGGTGGGCTCGCCCGAAACGGTCGCCAATGCGCTGATGGCGTATTACGAAATCGGCATCACGAATTTCCTGATCACCGGGTTTGATCCGCTGCCCGACACCGCGCTGATTGGAAAGACTCTTATTCCGCTGCTGCGTGAGAAGGTAAAATCCGCGACCTATGGCATTGGGGTGCGGTCATGACACCTCAGATCATTGCCACATTCGGCCCCATTGATCGTGCTGAGACTCTGAGGGGCGCACACGCCGCCATCGTGAAAGCAGGATACGACGGCGTGTATCTGCCTCAAAGCCCGGGACTGTTCGAGCCCTTGGAAATGGCCGGCTACATGGCAGCCTGCGATACGTCGGCTTTGAAGTATTTTGTGACGCAGCGCACAGGGTTGATTGCGCCGACCATGTGCTCGCGCATGTTCGCAACACTGGACCAATTAACGCAAGGCCGCATTGTCGCGGTGCTGGATGCTGAGAGCGACACGAACGCAGACGGCGATACGTTGGACGCAACTCAACGTATTCCCCGTGCGCTTGAGTATGGCCGGATCATGCGCAATCTGTGGAGCGCGGATAAACCATTAGACCACGCGGGTACGCACTATGCGTTTAATAAAGGTCGCACCAACGTACCGCCGTTGCAGAAAGGCGCGTTACCGTTGCTGATGCAGTGTGCGCCAGATGTAGACATTGCAGGCTCAGCGTTTGATGGTGTGATTCTGTCGGGGCCACAAACCGCCGACTCTGTTGCGCGCTTTGTCGCGCAAAAATTAGTTGTTGCTGTGGTGGTCGAAGACGCCCCCGAACAAACGATTGCGACCTACGCCAAAGCCGGGGCCAGCACATTCATCATCGCCGCATCACATGCGGATTTAAGCTCGCAGTTTGTTGAACGCTGCCGCGCGGCCGCGACCCCTAAGACCTAACCGGAGATCTGCCATGTCATTGGAAATCGTTGGCCTTGTGAATCACAACGGCGGATCAATGTTGAACCCGAAGCCGGTGTCGGAGTTCGATCCGGCGGCGATCCTCCAATATGCCAAGGTTCAGGAAGAGGCCGGGTTTGATCGTGTCCTGATCGCCAATTCCGCCGTGTTGCCCGACAGCTTAGGGATCGCGAATTTCGTCGCCGCCAATACGCAGAAATTAAAACTGATGATTGCGCATCGGCCCGGCTTTATTGCCCCGACGATGGCGGCCCGCATGTTTGCCACTGTGGATCGGCTGAGTAATGGCCGTGCCTCAGTTCACATTATCGCCGGGGCCAACGAT
>JAEUKL010000437.1 GCA_016793005.1 Rhodospirillaceae bacterium
GTTCGGTGCGACGGCATACCCCGGTGTGTGCCCCATGGACCAGAACCACGTGCCAAAGCGCACCGGCAACGGCGCGCCAGATGCTAAAGCCTCGCCATGCCCATCCAGGAAGCAATCCAGGAACGGCAATGCCACAGTGACTGCAGCACCACCGACAGTACCGCGCAGAAGTTCGCGGCGGCCAAAAGACTTCTTCAGAAGAACGCTCATGATCTCGGCTCCTCGTTGACAGTTCCTGCCGAACGCACCGGAACGGGGCTGACGGCATATAGTGCATCACTTAAGGCAATCTTGCGTATCAATTCTCGGAAACGGTAGCCGTCATCGGCAAATTCGTGTTCCAGGTAATTCAGCCATTTACGCTCACCGCGCTCCAGCGGGCGGGCAGTAGCGTAATTGTAGGCGCGGCGCACCACGCACTGGGCTGCTGCCGGGTCTTCCCGCAAGGCCTGGCCCAACCCCTTGGGGTCATTGAACGGGATCCCGTTCAGATTGCCCGAAGTGTCGATTTTTGCGCCGTTTTCAGTCCAGCGCGTTTGGCCTGCGCCATCAAAGGTTTCCAACGCCAAACCAATCGGATCCACAAGTTTGTGGCAACCCGCGCAGGCGGGGTCGGTCGCGTGCACGGTCAAGCGATCACGCGCTGTGCGGTTGGGGGAATTGGGATCGTTGAACTGGTCAAAGTTTACCGTGCTCGGCGGATCAGGGATTTTCTGGCACAACAGCAATTCGCGGATCGCCTTGCCGCGCAAGGTCGGCGAGCTTTTGCCGGGATGCGAATGGAGCGCGGTGAAACTGAGCAAGCCTTGAATGCCGGCGCGCTGATCATCCTCGGCAAACGTAAACTTCGCCCAACCGCCGGGGTTCGTGGCGGGCAAGCGGTAAACCAGCCCCAAAGCCGATGTCATGAAGGTTTCGCGCGTGGTGAACAACTCGCGGTAATCGCGGTCTTTGACCAACAGCACATCAACCAAAGTGCGCAACAACTGTTCCTTGCCGTCTTCAGCGGCCGCCAGACTGAAGGCCGGATAGATCAGCGTGTCTTTTTCGAGCGTCGCGAAATCATCCAGCGCCAGCATGTCGCTGAAGAATGCGCGCACACCGCCTTCAAAGCGGGTCGCATTCATCATGCGATCAACCTGCTTTCGCAAGCCGCTTGAGGTCGACAGTTCGCCCTTCTCGGCCGCGGCCAGCAGTTCATCGTCAGGGCTGGTGTTCCACAGGAAGAAACTTAAGCGCGATGCCTTGGAGTAGTCGTCCAGCTGTTGCAGCGCCTTGGTCTTGGAATTGGCGACCGCATTCTCGGTGACGAACAAGAAGTCGGGCGACTGCAGCATCGCCTGCAAGCCATACGACACGCCGTCATAGAAACTGCCGCGCGACGCTCCCGCGTTGGCCGCGATTTTCGTGTACACGCCAATTTCATCATCAGCCAGCGGGCGGCGATAAAGATAGCGGCCAACTTTGGTAAAGAATGTTTTGGCACAGACTTCATCGGGCTTTGCGGGCGACACAGGCGCGCAGGGCAAAATGAGCGCGCGGTTCTTTTCGTCCACCACCTGCTGCGCGATGGATTTTGCCAACGCGGCGTAACGCTCGACGGCTGCCGGCGAGATTGTGGCCTGGCTTGCGCCCACAGCCAGCAAACCCTCGGTGCGGATTAAAGGATCGAAGCGGCCGGCCACAACAATGTGCGGACCAAACACATCGGTAATGATGTGACGGTACTGGCTTTCCGTCAGGCGACGCACTGTGGTGGGGCCGCCGGTGGTAGCAGGACCGTTGTCGCAGGCGCTTAAGGTCAGCAGCGCGGCCAGCGACAGCGCCATTGGCCGTATCAGGGCGCGCGTATGTCGGAAAACGTTCATCTTATTGGGCCGCCGTATTCTTCTCGTGCAACACAAATGCCGGCAATGCATCAAACTTGAACGCGGACGAGATCGCCGTGCAGTCGCCGGTCTTGGGATCGGGGTAGCCGTCGGCCAATTCTTTCGCTGCCGTATACAGGGCCGGGCAGCTCCAGTCGCCGGTCGCGATCAGGAACTCGATCTTCAGCATGTACTCCCACCACTTGTCGAAATCGTAGTAGCCGCCCAGAAGGCCATGCACCTTGCTGTCGGCATCGACAGCGAGATTTAGTTCCAGCTTCATGTCGCGCAGATCAATTTCGGCATAGGTGGCGTTGGCGTAGAACGGCAACTTCACGTCAGCCTGTTCGGTGGTCAGCACACCATCGACGATTTTACCTTTAACTTTGGTGCCGTAACGCGCGGCGCCATCGTTGGTGGTATCAACACGGTAGCTGGAATACGGCAGGATGCGTCCCGAACTATCAATCGGGAACGGATCGAGCGCGCGGTAGAATGAGACTTCAACAGCGGATGAGTTTTGCGGATCGTCGACGCCCGTAACTTCAATCAGCACAACGCCGCGACCGCTGTTACGGCGCTCTTCGTTGCCGAAGCCGTCCATAATGCCGTTGCGGCGCCAGCCGTAGTAGCAGCCGAGCAGGCGGTACATTTGATTGTCCACGCCCTTCTCGCCCGTCACACCGGTGAAATTCTCGTGCTTGCATGATTTGGGCGTGGCGCTGCCGTCGGCCGACCCATCCAGATTAAACCCGTAAGATGTCGGCCCCTGCGCCGTGCGCAGCGGCGGGTCCTTCACGATCTCAGGGTTCCAGCACACATCCTCACCCTTGGGCCCGCGCAAGACCGCGACGTTTTTGCGATCCACCGGCTGCACCAAGCCTTTGTTGGTGTGCTTATCCTTGTCGGCACGCGAGAGGCCACGCCACCAAAGCTCGTCGTTGCCGATGGCCGGGCCTTCGGGGCACTCGTCCATGAATTTCGTCTGATAGATCGCGTTGTCGAAGTTTGCGACCACGTAGCCCAAGGTTTGCTTCTGCTTGCCGGCAGGTTGCGCCAAGGCAACGCTGGCGACAACACAGCCGAGCACCAGCGCGGTATTGCGTGCGATTTTTCGGGTCGCTGTTTGCATTGAGGAACTCATTTCAAACATTCAGCTTCAATTGGTCAAAGGCTGCGGCGGCGGCACGCGTTGAATTTGTCCACGCAATTCTCCGGCCGGGTATTTGGTCGTATGCACGTTGACGTACATGCGACCCGACAACAGGTACTCAAGTTGCGCATCGGTCAGCACCGCAGAGCCCTTAAGCGGCAGGCCCATACCGTTGGGCGCCAAATCAATCTGCACACCAGCATTCGTACCGACACGCTGCGGACCATGTACATGTGACGCAGTTGCCGGTGACGTAAGATTCTTGAACGTTACAGTCCACGACAAGCTAACCGTCGCACGATCCAGCGTGAACTCCGCCCGGCCCACGCCATCACTCTCGGTCGTTGCTGCTTGCTCTGCCGCCGACAAGTCAGCGTAAAACTTCACTGGGCCCAATGCGATATTGCGCTCTGCTTCAATCGGATCAGCTGCACGCACTGTTGCGCCGAGCGACCCGAGCAAGAGAAGCTGCAACAATGTGTGGCGACACACCGCGCGAAACGACCACCCACACATCGACGCCAGGCATCCTTTTGCCATAATAAAACTGAAGCATGATGAACGTTAGGGAAGCGGCGGAATAATCGCCAGTTTCGATGGATTTGACGACCGGATGACGGGCGCGAAACCGCTGTTTTCATTGTGTATTTTCATGTGCTTGGCTAGCGTTCGATCACAAGCCTGCGAAAGGTGAATTCACCCACCGGGCACTGACGCCTACCAGATCATCCAGCGGGCAAGAACGGGGCGAAACATGACCACTCAGCGATTCAATCTTCCGCGCCGTCATGCACTGACGTTGTTGGCGGCCGGCGTTGCGGTTGCAACCCGCGCCCAAGCACAAGAATCGTCAGCCAACGCAACTGCCCTCGGGCGGTTTCATACCGACTTCGTTCAGTCGCAAGTAGCCCCGGGCCGCGTGTTGGGCGACAACAACTCACAACCCGGCGTAAAGGGTGATGCGCTGTCGTACAATGCCAAAGGCGATAAAGCCGTGACGGTGATTTTCCGCTATCCGGCCAACTGGTCGATGCCCAAGCCGCACTATGTGAACAGCGATCAGGAATTCTACATTTTAGACGGCAGCGTGAATTTCGACGGTACGCTGTACCAAGCCGGCGACTATGCGTATCTGCCGGCAGGCTATCATCATGGCCTGATGCAAAGCGAAAACGGCTGCACCATGCTGAACTTCTACGAGGGCGAGCATCTGGCCTTCTACGAACCGACGCCCGAGGGCATGTATAAAGCCGACCGGCTGATCAAGAAAATTGAAACCGGCAAAATGAAATGGGCGCCAGCCAAAGGCCCTGCGTTTGACACACTGGGCGCAAAGCCGCATATCAAAATACTGCGGACCGACAAGACCACCGGTGAAACGACGTACTTGGTAAAAGTAAATTCGGATGCCGCTGACAAGCCGATCAGCCGCTATGCCGCGACTCATCAGGCGGTCGAAGAGATGTATCTGATCGACGGCGAGATTTCTTCTCCGCGCGGCACACTGAAGACGGGCGCTTATGTGTGGCGTGCGCCAGGCACACCGCGCGGGCCGCTGGGCTCGAAGACTGGTTTCGTGGCCTTGATCCGCAGCAAGGGCGGCGCATTAGAGACAAAACGGTCGGACGAAAAATTGCCGGTGGTCTGGAATGCGCCCTATGAACCGGTTATTGCGGACAACGCACGCACCTTCGCGTTCAAAACCTACGACGCGGGCCAGCGGTATTAAGACCGCTATTCGGTTATTTAGAGCTTCGGGCCACCGTTAAGCCAGCGCCGTTAAAACGGCATAAGTAACTGATTTTATTATATTTATATCGCATTTCCGCTGACCGGGCGGCTTGCACTGTTTCCTTGCCATCTGTGACTTCAGAGACACACGCAAGCACATAGGATTTTTGCCTGTAGCGTGGACTCAAATCCTGCAACCGCTATGGCCCCCATAGCGCTTTAGCCTAGCGTCATGCCGAATTGGAATATCAGCATTTTCGGAGCTTGAGCACAGGTTTCTATCTTCAACATCACATCTTCAAAACCAAAAGGGGGTTCGGTTCATGAGCAGATCATCACGTCTACTCGGCTTGCTGGCGACAGCAAGTATGTATGGATTGAGTGCAGGGGGCGCATACGCGCAGCAGCAAGCGCAATCGCAAGGCTTGGCACTGGAAGAAATCACCGTCACCGCTCGTAAAGTTGAAGAAAACCTGATGACTGTGCCGGTCGCAGTCACCGCGTTCTCTGAAAAAGATATCGAAGCCATCAACATCAAGCAGCTCACCGACGTCATGCTGATGACGCCGAGCTTCAACTTCGTGAACCAAGTTGGTGGTTCAGGTCGTAACGACCGCGGCACCAATTCTCTCGTGTTCCGTGGTTTGTTCCTGGCCAACAACGCAGGCCTAACCGGCGGGGGTCAGATGTTCATCGACGGCGCACCTGTCATCGGTGCGCACCAGCCGGCTATCGTCGACGTGGCACGCATCGAAGTGCTGAAGGGCCCGCAGTCAGCCTACTTCGGCCGTTCGACCTTCGTGGGCGCGATCAACTTCATCACGCGCGATCCCAGCATGGATGAGTTCAAGGGGCGTGTGACGGCAGAAGCCTCAAGCTGGAACTCGCACGACCTAAGCTTGTCGTTTGAAGGTCCACTGGTTGAAGATAAGTTGGCCGCGCGTGTAACAGGGCGCGATTTCCGCCGCGGCGGACAATTTACCAACGCCACAAACCCAGGCGCTGAGAAACTCGGCCGCCAAACCACAGGTTCGCTGTCGGGATCGCTGCTGTTCACACCGACCGATCAACTGAAGATCAAGAGCTATGTAAACTGGTTTGAAGATAACGACGGCCCGCCGGCCCAAGGTGCCCTGAAAGCCAGTGAATTTACGGGCCGCGCCAACATTGACGGAAGTTGCACGCCATTCTCAACGCTCGCTTCGGGTGTTGCATCCGGCAGTGTTACCGCCAACAGCCGCGCTTCGCTGGGCTATTGGTGCGGCACGTTGCCCAAAGTCAACGATTCACTCAAGCGGCTGATTTCTGGTGATTACGACCTTAGCAACATTTCAACGCGCAATGCGATCTTCAACCCCAACCCGCTTTGGCTGATTTTCGATCCTCAGTTCAAGCAGGACGGCGGTGTGAAGCGTCATGCGTTCCAGGCCGACATTCGCGCGGACTACGAAACGCAATCGGGCTATGTGTTCAGTTCGCTCACGGCTCACCACCATGACCGCGCAATGACGATCATCGACTTGAACTATCGTGACGGTCATGATCGTGCGAACCCGTTCTACGCGGCCGCGCCGACAGGGAAAGTGCCATGGCAGCAGTTCTTGCTGGTTTCACAGAATAAGGCGCGCGACTGGAGCCAAGAATTACGCATTACCTCGCCGCAAGACGAGCCCTTCCGTTGGACGCTGGGTGGTAACTACCTTGATGCGCACACACCGGGAGGCACAGTCTATGGAATCGCGCCGATTGGTCCGCTGTTCTCGGCATCGATTACGCGCGGCGACGTAAGCACGCCGGCCGTGTTCGGTGCGGCCTACTATGACTTTACCGACGCGCTGACGTTAAGCCTGGAAGCCCGGTATCAGTGGGATAAGATTAAAAGCACACCTTATGTAGGCACCAACGGTGCACTCGTGACTGGTGTTGCCGCCAACCCACTGAAAGACACCTACAAAAGCTTCTCGCCGCGTGTCTCGTTGGATTACGAGTACGCCGAAGGCTCGACGGCCTATGCTTTGTTCTCGCGCGGCTACCGCCCAGGCGGCTTTAACCCAGGCTTGGTTACATCGACTGCGCAGGTCATCGCTGAACTGCGAGCCGTCGTACCAAATGCTGGTATTTCCTATGAGCAGGAAAAGTTGGACAACTACGAAGTCGGCTTGAAATCCACGTGGCTTGATGGCCGGGCGCGTACAGTCTTAACCGCATTCTACGATATCTGGAACAACGGCCAGGTGCAGAACTCGATCCCAGTTCCCAGCTCAACCAACTTGATTGGTTTGACTGTGAATAACGGTAAAGCCGTTCTGAAGGGGTTGGAGTTCGAAGGTCAGATCCAAGCGACCGAGGGCCTCAAACTCTCTGGCACGTTTGGTTTGAATGATACCGAGATCAAAACTTACGGCTTGGGTGTTGGCAACTGCTCTGACTGTAACTTCATCTATGGCAGCTTTGCTGGCGCCATTGGTAATCGTTTGCCGACGACACCTAAATATACCTGGACGGCATCGGCTGAGTATACAGACCAGTTAACAGCGAACTATAACTGGTACACGCGTATCGACTATATGCACCAGGGTTCGAAGTTCTCTGACTTCGGCAATATCGCGAATGTTGGCAGCTCTGAGAACGTAAACGCCCGCATCGGTATCCGGGATGATAACATGTCCATTGAAGCGTTCGTGACCAACCTGACTCAGAACAAAGTCATGATCACGGGGCTTTTGGGTGTTGACGTCTTCACGTTCCTTATTCCGCCAAATAAAAACGAAATCCGATTCTCGCCGCCACTGCCGCGCGCGGTGGGTGTGCGTGCATCGTATAATTTCTAAGAGTACAACTTCTAAGCAGATTACCGCTTGAAATACGAAGGGCCGGGGGAAACTCCGGCCCTTTTGCGTTCGCCTCACCCGCCATCACGGCCCGAAATGGACTCTGAACGGGTCTAAAGCATGACGCCACAACCTTGCAGTGTGTGCACTGAAGGCAACGAATGTGCCGTGTAAGCACCAAAGCCACCGAAATTCGGACATTTGCAACTTCGCTTCGCGCTGATCGTGTTTTTAGCGTCATTTGTGTGACTCGCCCGCCACAGGCAAGTTTATTCTCATTATGTTTGTTCTGCGGGCTGCAACGACGCTGTGGCTGTCGTTGCCACACACTCTTCCATAGCCTCCCTTCCCGCTAGCACCTGGGCGGCTTCATTCAGAAGCCGTCCATGTTTTTTAAACGTGAAGGGGATATTTTTGATGAGTCGTTCTAACCGTTTTGTTGGCTTACTGACGACAGCGAGCATTTTTGCTCTGTCGGCGAGTGCCTACGCCCAGCAGCAAGCTCAGGCCCAAAGCCTGGCGCTGGAAGAAATCACCGTAACCGCGCGTAAAGTTGAAGAAAACCTGATGACGGTTCCCGTTGCCGTCACCGCGTTCTCTGAAAAAGATATCGAATCCATCAACATCAAGCAGCTCACCGACGTCATGCTGATGACGCCGAGCTTCAACTTCGTGAACCAAACCGGTGGTTCGGGCCGTAACGACCGCGGCACCAACTCGCTGGTGTTCCGTGGTTTGTTCCTGGCGAACAACGCCGGCCTCAGCGGCGGCGGTCAGATGTTCATCGACGGCGCGCCGGTCATTGGCGCCCATGCCCCCGCGATTGCCGACGTGGCCCGCATCGAAGTGCTGAAGGGCCCGCAGTCGGCCTACTTCGGCCGTTCGACCTTTGTCGGCGCCATCAACTACATCACCCGCGACCCGAGCATGGACGAAGTGAAAGGCCGCGTGTCGGCTGAAGCGTCCAGTTGGAACTCGCACGACCTGAGCCTGAGCGTTGAAGGCCCGATCGTCGAAGACAAACTGGCCGCGCGCGTGACGGGTCGTAACTACCGCCGTGGCGGTCAGTACACCAACGCCACGAACCCGGGCTCGGAAAAGCTGGGCCGCCAAACCACCGGCTCGCTGTCAGGCTCATTGCTGTTCACACCGACTGATCAGCTGAAGATCAAGAGCTATGTGAACTGGTTCGAAGACAACGACGGCCCGCCGGCCCAGGGTGCCTTGAAGGCCTCTGAGTTCAACGGACGTCCGCAGCAAGGTGGCGGGTGCACATCGTTCTCGACCGCTCCGGCCGGTACGGCTTTGGGCGGTGCGACCGCCAACAGCCGCGCGTCGTTCGGCTACTGGTGCGGCAAGCTGCCGAAGGTCAATGACTCGATGAAAAAGCTGATCTCGGGCGATTACGACCTCAGCAACATCGTCACCCGTAACGCGATCTTCAACCCGAACCCGAACTTCATCATCTTCGATCCGCAGTTCAAGCAAGACGGCGGCATCAAGCGTCATGCGTTCCAAGCCGACATCCGTGCCGACTTCGAAACGCAGTCAGGTTATGTGTTCAGCTCGCTGACCGCACATCACCATGACCGCGCCATGACGATCATCGACCTGAACTATCGTGACGGTCATGATCGCGTGAACCCGTTCTATGCCGCGTCACCGACGACCCGCGTGCCGTGGATGCAGTTCATCCAGGTCTCGCAGAACAAGACGCGCGACTACAGCCAAGAGCTGCGCGTAACGTCGCCGCAAGATGAAGCTTTCCGTTGGACGTTCGGTGGCAACTACCTGGATGCGCATACGCCGGGTGGCCCGGTGTACGGCATCAGCCAAACGGGTGCCAACTTCTCGTCGTCGATCACACAGGGTGACGTCAGCACCCCGGCTGTGTTCGGTGCCGCTTACTTCGACATCACCGATGCTTTGACCATAAGCGCCGAAGCCCGCTATCAGTGGGATAAGATCAAGTCGACGCCGAAGGTCAGCATTGCCGGTGTGCCGATTGCCACCCCGACAATCCTGGAAGACACCTTCAAGAGCTTCTCGCCGCGTGTTTCGCTTGACTATGAATACGCTGAAGGTTCGACGGCTTACGCCTTGTTCTCACGCGGCTACCGCCCGGGTGGCTTCAACGCTGCCTTAGTCACCGCCAACGCCGCCACTTTGGCTGCGCTGCAAGCCGTGGTGCCGAACGCCGGCGTTTCCTATCAACAGGAAAAGTTGGACAACTACGAAATCGGCTTGAAGTCGACCTGGCTTGATGGCCGTGCCCGTACCACGCTAACCGCCTTCTACGACGAGTGGATCGGCGGCCAGGTTGCCAACTCGATCCCGGTGACGGCGGGTGGCATTACCAACCTTATTGGTCTTACTGTGAACAACGGTAAAGCGGTGCTGAAGGGCCTGGAGTTCGAAGGTCAGATCCAAGCGACCGAACAGTTGAAGTTGTCGGGCACGTTTGGCCTCAACGACACCGAGATCAAGACGTATGGTTTGGGTGTTGGTAACTGCTCTGACTGTAACAACATCTACGGCAGCTTCGCGGGCGCGATTGGTAATCGTTTGCCGACCACCCCGAAGTACACCTGGACTGCATCGGCCGAGTACACCGATGAGTTGACGGCGAACTACGACTGGTACACCCGCGTTGACTACATGCACCAGGGCTCGAAGTTCACCGACTTCTCGAACGTTGCCTACGTCGGTAGCTCTGAGAACGTGAATGCGCGTATCGGCATCCGGAACGACGTGTTCTCGCTGGAAGCCTTCGTGACCAACCTGACGCAGAACAAGGTGATGAACGCGGCCCTGTTGGGCGTCGACGTGTTCACCTTCCTGGTTCCGCCGACGAAGAACGAAATCCGCTTCTCGCCACCGCTGCCGCGCTCGGTGGGCGTGCGTGCGTCTTACAACTTCTAAGCAAGACATCACTTAAAATGCGAAGGGCCGGAGGAAACTCCGGCCCTTTTGCTTTGCGCACCTTAAAAGCTAGATCGGCAGGCAGGTCGTAACCTTCACTTGCTTTAAAGCAAAGCTGGTGTCGACCGTATCAACGCCCGGCAAATGAAGCAGGGTCTGCTTCATGAACTGCTCGTACTCGGCGATGCTGCCCACCGCGATGCGCAGCAAGTAATCGCGGCTGCCGCTCATCATGAAGCACTCGATAATTTCCGGACAACTTTGCACCGCGCTT